>CAYYOX010000304.1:0-8023 GCA_964473065.1 uncultured Planctomycetaceae bacterium
CGATAATTTCAAAAGTAAGCACCATTGGGCTAGCGCCATTCCGCTCACAATTCCATCTGACGCCGTTGCGGCTACTAGATTCACTCCTGATGCTCGCGACAGAGCTGCAGGTGCTGGTCGATGTGGTCGAATAGGGCGTCGACAATGGTCGGATCGAAAATGACACCCCCGTTCTCCTTCCTCACGGCCGAGCCTCCTTCCAGCGACAGGGCCGACCCGCTGGCGTGTTTGTCGATTGTCTCGTCAAAGACATCGGTGATGGCTTCCACCTCACGCTCCAGGACCTTGACGTAGTCCTTGACACGATCGAAGTGGGCCTTCATCCCGAGGACATTTTTCAGGCGGACCAAGAGTTCTACGGAGTCGAGCGGTTTGGTGAGGAACTCCGTAGCCCCGCCCTCAAACGCCTTGAGTTTCATCTCGCGTTCGGTGGCCGCGGTGAGGATGATCACGGGCAGATCGAAGAAGTCTTCGGATTCACGCAGTTCGTCGAGAATGTCCAACCCACTGACTTGCGGCATCATGATGTCCAGCAGGATAACGTCGGGGCGTTCCTTGCGAATCAGATCCATGGCCTTGGTGGAATCGGACGTAGTGAAGAACTGCTGGTATCCGGCCACTCGGAGGTGCTCGCTAACGATCTCCACGTTAATCGGTTCGTCATCGATGATCACGATGCGGGAATTCCGGAGGGTGTCGTCGACGCGAGAACCGCGTCGCAACGGTTGCGGCGCGGGGATTGGTTCGAGAGAATCTTGCGTTGTGTGTTCCGGTATGTTCATGAAATGTGTTCCTTTCCGAGGAATGTTTGAAAGAACAAAAAGTGGTTCACTTTCTGCACCACGGTTGGCTATTAAAGGTTGTCGTATTGTGCCCAATTTGTCTCACTAGCGGGGCTCCTCTGCGGGCGCCGCCCTTTTCACGAGTCGCTCGATTTCTGCCATACACTCGTCAATCCGATCCGACTGTCCTTGCTTGGCGGCGTCTTCCAGGGCCTTGGCCGGTTCGGTGAACACGTCGAATCCGGCCGTCCCGCCCGAGCCTTTCAGCCAATGGGCCAGTTTAGCGACCGAGCCGTGGTCACCGTCGGCGGCCGCGTTGCGCATTAGGTCGAGCTGTTCGTTGAGTCGCTTAATGAACTTCTTGGCAATCTTCGCGAAAACCGGACTGATCGACGCCAAAGTCGAAACGATCCGTTCGTTGGCTTCGACCGAGGGCCTTTTATCGCCGGGCGCCGGGGGTGGTTCGGTTGTCTGCACAGGTGGCGACACGGATTGGTCGTGCTCGGCCGCTGCGGCAACAGCGGTGTGGCCTATCGCTTCGGAGATTGTCAGCAGCAGGCGGTCTAGGTTAATCGGCTTCGTTATGTAGCCGGAGCAACCCGCGTCCAGACATTTCTGCTCGTCGGTCGACATGGCGTGCGCGGTCAGTGCAATGATCGGTAGATCGAGCCCCAAACCGCGAAGTTTCCTGGCGGCCTGGTATCCGTCGAGCACGGGCATTTGCATATCCATCAGGATCAAGTCGAACGCCCCGTCCAAGGCTTTGGCGACACCGATCTCACCATTCTCGGCCGTGGCCACCTCGGCTCCGGCCATATCGAGCGCGACGGCAATCACCTTGCGGTTGGTCTCGCCGTCTTCCACCAGCAAAACTTTCACACCGGGCAAGCGGATCGCCTCCGGCGCCGACTCCTTGCTGACGCTGGGCCCTCCATCGGCGATCGCGTGTTCTAGAATCTTGACGTTGTTCATGGGGCCCGTGTCGATCGTTGCGGTAAACGTGCTCCCCTTGCCGAACTCGCTTTGGGCAATCAGATCCCCGCCGAGTGAGCGAGCAATTTGACGACTGATGGGCAGTCCCAGGCCCGTGCCGCCGAACTCGCGAGTTACGGAATTGTCGGCCTGCACGAAGGCGTCGAAGATGTTTTCGATTCTATCGGGCGGGATGCCCACGCCTGTGTCGATCACATCGAAGGCGAGTTGCGACAGCCCTTCGGTCGAGATGAGTCGCGTTACGATTCGCACTCCACCGCTTTCGGTGAACTTCACGGCGTTTCCCGTCAGATTCAGCAACAACTGCTTCAGCCGTACGGGATCGCTGATAATGGAGGCGGGCACGCCGTCGGGCCACTCGCACCGGAGCGTGAGCCGTTTCTCCTCGGCCTTACCCCGTTGGAGCGACACGATCCCGGCGACGATCTCGTGGGGATCGCAGGAGATCTTCTCGATGGTCATTTGGCCGGCTTCGATCTTGGATAAGTCGAGGATGTCGTTGATAAGATCCAACAGGTGCATGCCGCTCTGGTGAATGGTTTTCAGGTATTCTTGTCGAACGGCGTCATCTCCGCCGTCGGCCCCTTTTCTCAGCAGTTCGGTGAACCCGAGGACCGCGTTCAACGGGGTTCTGATTTCGTGGCTCATATTGGCCAAGAATTCGCTCTTGGCTCGATTGGCTTCTTCCGTGACGGCGCACGCTTTCTCCATTTCGATCCGCTGCTGGTCGCCTCGCAGGCGGCTTTCCTGTTCCTCGATGGCCCGAGCGATGGCCTCCGTATGAGACGACTTGAGCGTTCGTTGTTGGGCCGAGAGGTGGCGAACCTCGGTTTTCGAGATCTTGGCGTCCCGGCACGACGCGATCGTGCTCATGGTCAGCTTGGCGCATGCGACAAGAGCCGGTGCGGCCTCGATCAGACGCTGTTTGAGATCATCGGAAACGAGAAACAGACCGCCGAGAAAGCCGCGTGTGCCGTCGGCTTCCAGGGGAATCTGCATCGCCAGGTAGGGCGCCGAAGCAATCGAGGTCTCGAATACGCGTGGCTCGGCGGGTAAGGCATCCGCCTGTTCGGCAGCCAAGGCGACAGCCGTTTCTAGCGACACGCTCGAACCCATGTTGTCGGCCGCCAACGTCTTGCCCTTCTCGTCGGCGAGGAACAGCAACTTCGGATCGGCGTCCCGAAGCATCGCGGCGACAATCGCCAAACTGCCCGTCGGATCGATCTCGACGGAGTCGACGTCGAACAGGCTGTCAATGGTGTTTAGCGAGTCATCCATTACGGTCGACTTATATCTGCAAGAGGTCTTGATTTTGTTCCAGTTCATTCCCAAGAGCTTCGGCCAGTACGACAATGTCTTCCTTGCTGAGCGAGAGGCCCTCGAGCGCCGCTTTGGGAAGTCGGGCGAATCGCGTACCGACGGACGTGATCTGCTTGCATTCGCAGATCATGTCGGCTACCTCCACGCACTGGACGATTCTCAGATGCTCACCCTCATACCGAGTCGAGTCGTGGTGATACCGCACAGCAGCGGAGACCGTTTCGGGAAACCCCCAACTCTTCGTCACTTTAGCGGCCAACGTGGTGTGGTCGAACCCCAGCCGTTGGCGCTCCGCCTTGGGAAATGATTTCACCTCGGGGAGTGATTGAATGATGTCAACGAACTCGTTGTGCAAATGTTGGTCCTCGAAGATGATTCCTATGTCGTGCATCAACCCGGCCAGAAAAACATCCTCGAAGTCCTGAAAACCTTTACTCATAGCCAACAGCCTGGCGCAAATTCCCACGGCGACCAGATGCCGCCAAAGCCCGTCGCGTTGGTAGTCGCCGATGGGCTCTTCCTGCTTGAACAACTGGCTAACACTAGCCGTCACTGCCAGGTTGCGAACTTGTCGCATGCCCAGGTAGGCGATCGCTTGCTGAAGGTTCGTGATCTTCGACCTCGTCGCGTAAGCCGACGAATTGACGCAACGCAACACCCGAGCGCTTAGCGAGGCGTCGCTCTCCATGGCCTCCTTGAGTTCCCTGGCGCCCGAGTCAGGATTACCGGCCACCTCCATCACCTGGATCGCCACGTGCGGCAGGGTAGAGATTTCACGGATTCGTCGAGCGGCCGCCTCGAGTGTCGGCGGCTTGCGATAGGTTGCCGGTTGTAGTGGAGTCATTTGCGTTTTTATCCGCAGTGATTGGCACGCGAGGGAGCAATCGGCTTTGTCATGCAGTTGACCCAGCGGACGCCATAATGTCTTCATCTTCACGGCAACGTCACTCCCGGTGAGTCAGGAGAGACTAGGGCGACGCCCATTCACCGGATGTCATTTCGCCGGATGTCATCGCCCCGCCGGATTGGTCACGGTTCAATCACAGATTCCCGCAATAATGAAGCTTAGCTTACCTGCATGGACGGGAGAGCGTGTCCGGGTGCAGGTCTTGACGGTTGTGTCAATTAGATGAGTGGTTGACCTTCCCCATGGCTCGCGGACACCGGGATCCCGCTGATGTTCGTATTCCTCTTGATTTCCAGCAGCTACCTTGCGCTGATTATCCCACTGTGCCATCCTGGATAAGCCCCACAACGACGACCGTTGGGTGTAAACATTCGTCCAACCCGTAGCCACGCTCGCCAGAGCGTGGTTCTCAAGAGCAATTTACCCACGGTCTGGCGACCGCAGTTACCGAGTTGATCGGTTTGGCGAATGCTTGCCGTGGTTTCGCCATAACCTGTTGCTGTACCACTTGTTGCGTCAGGGATCCCGAGTAGTGTTCTAAACTGCGGCGCAGCGAAATGACGCCGCACCGGGATTTATAAGCTACGCTTGTAGTACGACTTCCCGTCGGCGATTCTTCAACTCCCGGCGGTTACACGCGGCCAGTGGGGTAATTGGAAGAAAGCAAACGCACCTTCGACCGGCACTTCCTCAACGGGCACTTCCTCGTCAGGCCGTTGTTGACCGCGTCCCCGGCCGTTTCCTCGCAGTTCCACGTTCGCAGTTCCACGTTCGCAGTTCCACGTTCGCACATCATTGCAGTTGGCCCCACAGGAACGAAAACATGAACACAGAAAACTCTGTAGGTGTCAACATCACCGCATTGCCCACCGGGTGCCAACTGCAGCACGCCCTATACGGCGAACGCGGTATGCTGCTATTGTCAGCAGGATCGGAGGTCACGCCAGCGATTAAAAAAATTCTGGCGGATCGCGGAATTGAAAGCGTGCGGATCCATCAAGAAGATGCGGCCAATTTGCTCGCCGGTCAGGCTTCGTCAGGGAATGGCCCAATCGTGCAATTCGACAGCGAGTTATCCCAAAAACTCGATGAGATGATCGACTCGGGGCTGTTCGGCCCAGCGGAATCCGGGCCCGCCGTCCGTGACAGCATGGTCATGCACAACCGCAAGGCCTACAACCCCCAGCAACGCGAGAAGTTGACCTCTGAGCATCGCAAGACCAGTGAAGCGCTCAACTCCGTAATGCGCAAGGCAATGCGGGGTGAGGCGATCGACGGCAATGAGGTGAGGAAATTGACTGCCGCCAGCCTGGAGAGTATGACGGACGACTGCGAAAGTGCGATCACCGTTGCCTCGGAGGCCGACGACAAGGGCGTATCGGAGCAAAGCCTTCAGACTTCGTTCTTAGCAATGGCAATTGGCATTGAAATGGGTTTGGATGGCGAGAGTATTCGGATTATCGGCGCCACCGCAATGGTCGGTGACTGGGGGATGATGCAGTTGCCGGAGGACATTCGCGGAGCTAAGACGCAACTCGACGAAAGGGAACTCTTCGAAACCCAGAAAGTCCCTATCTACACTGCGAACATGCTCGAAAAAACGTCCGGGTTGCCGAGGTTGGTGCTCCCGGTAGCATATCAAATTCACGAAAAAACAGACGGGTCCGGATATCCCAGAGGCAGGGATGCAGACACTATTCATCCGTTTGCCAAGATCCTTCACGTCGCCGATCTATACACGGCTCTCACGGCGCCGGGACCTAACAGGCGGCCGGCGATGCCGTATGCAGCCATGACGTCAATACTGCGGGAAGCCAGCGAAAAAGCCGTTGATGCGGACGCTACACGCGCACTGCTGCGAGTGCTGAGCCTTTTCCCGATCGGTAGTTACGTGGCACTTAGCGACAAGAGCGTGGCTCGCGTCTTGCGGAGAAACGGGGAGAACTACTCGTCTCCGGTTGTGCAAATTGTGCTAGACGGAAGCGGCAACAGGATTGCCTCGGGCGACGAGGACGCCATCATCTCCCCAGACGAAGCGGGGGTGGGGATTGTGCGAGCATTACCCACGCCAGGTCGAAATGAACTCTCCTCGGCGGAACTATCCAATTCCCAGGCGTGATTTCATCAGGTCATGCGCCGTACTGCTATCGCGGCAACCTGAAGGAACTCCGACAGCTCACACTGCCGCTAAGAACTCGTAAATCTTTATTTGACACTGTAGCATCAATATCGGGTTGTAAACGCCGAAACCGACAAATTGAACCACGGATTACACAGATAGGAAGCGACGAAATGAGATGCTCTGCCTATTCTATCCGTGACATCCGTGGTTTCTTCGTGGTGAAACCCGATTTTGTCGCTACAGTCCCCCAATTAAATGGGGTTTTCATCAGCCCACCCTACTGCGGCAGGTCGGAAGTGTCGACCAACTGATCGTGGAGGTCGTCGCAGATGTCGGCGAATTCCGAATCGTCGAGATCGGAGTAGTCGGGCAGGTCTTCGGTCTCGACTTCGAACGAAGAAAACTCGGCGGCCAATTCCTCGGGCAGGCGGACCGGCTCGCACTGTTGGCCGTCATGGAAGTAGGCCCGATTGCGTCCGGCCCGTTTGGCGGCGTAGAGCGCCTCGTCGGCTCGGGCCATGAGGTCCGTGGGGTTTTCGCCCTCTTGAATCATCGCTAACCCCAGGCTGACGGTCATTTGCATCTCGGTCTGCTCGTAGAAGACGGGCGAGGTGGCCACGGCCTCGCGGATCCGTTCGGTCGCCCGTTTGGCGTCGGAGACCTTGGTCTGCGGAAAGATCGCGGCAAACTCCTCGCCCCCGATCCGGCTGACGATGTCCATCTCGCGGATCGTTCTTCCCAACACGTCGGCCAGCCCGCGGAGCGCCTGGTCGCCGGCCGGATGCCCATACTCGTCGTTTAGGCGCTTGAAATGATCGATATCGAGCATCATCAGGCACAGGGGAATGGATTTTCGCTCCCACTCGGCATGCCGACGGCTCATTTCGTTGTTGAAGGCGCGGCGATTGGGCAACCCGGTCAAAGGGTCGGTCAGGGCTGCCGTCATGTGCGATTCGATTTCCTGCGTCTGATCTTGGAGTCGTTGCTCGGCGCTCTGCAGGCGGGATTGCAGCTTCTCGTTGACCTTGAGAACCTGACTCACCGAATTGAGCACGAAGTCGGCCATGTCGTCCCGTTTGGACGTTTGGGCGGTCGTCAATTCTTGACTGGTCTTCTCGATTTGTGATTGGTGCTGGTCGACGTCGATGGCCACGCTGGCAACCAATTCGTGCAACCGCTGCGTAAGTTCGCGGAGATCCCCGGCCTCTTCCTCGGTCGATCGGGGAGGTGCTGACTCGGCTGACGCCGATTCGGTCGACGGTTTCGGCGACTGGGCGAAGACATAGCGCCCTATCAACATTCCCACGGTCAATTGCAGGATGCTCAAGAACACCACGACGGCAAGAATCAGCAACGAAAATTCCATCGATTCAACCAATCAACTCCAGCAGGCTCTCACTCTCCACAAAGCCGACCCGTGTTGGCACGGGCCGACCGCTCCCCTAACTCTAGGTCAAAAAAAACACGTATGCCGCTGCGTAAGCGATATTTCTTAGGCCGGGTAGCCGTACACGCACCCCTCCCGATGGGCATCACGCAGCTTCGCTCTTGCAACAACCCGGTTTTGCTGCTAAATACTTGTCTGGAATCAGTATGCGCCGGCTGCCAAGGAGGGAAATATGTCCGCAGGAAGTGGAATCTCCAGTGATCAAGGGACGTTCGACCGAGCGTTCGTCATTCCCGGTTCGTCGTCTCCCTACGAGTCGATACGGTACGAATCGACCCCGCCGGGTTCGGATGCTCCACCGCTGATGAAGGCGCATCCGACCGCCTTGTCCGGTTGGGGACGTTGCCCGGTAGTTCAAGGGCTTCAGATCAAATCCGAGGATCTCGAACGGGCGACCTCCGGCGCAACGCTTTGCCGGGGGTTGGGGCGTTCATATGGCGACTCGTCGCTGC
>CAYYOX010000305.1:0-8012 GCA_964473065.1 uncultured Planctomycetaceae bacterium
CCTATGCCACAACGCCTTACGGCACAGCGGAACGCCGGTTACACCCAAGTGATTATCCTCCTGAATCGGAAACGCTTTGAACCTGCCTTGATAGAGATGGCCGCGTCCAACCGTGCCGTGGGCGACGTGCCATCGCATGGCGTGCGTGTGTGACAGCCATCGCATGAACGCCGTCACCTCGCCTTCCTTGCGCGGGTAGAGGATGAAGTGCCAGTGATTGCGCATCATGCACCAGCCGAGAATCCGAATCGGATGCAAGGCATGGGCCTCGATCATGATTCGCTCGAAGGCCTCGAAGTCTGCCTTCTTGCGAAACAACGGAAGTCCGGCAACCGAACGGTTCAGCACGTGATAAACCAGGCCGCCAGGGGTTATCCTTGCTCTTCTTGGCATGAACCAACCGTAGCAGAAACCAGCCAACCAGTCAATAACTAGCAGGCAATAACTAGCTGCGTCCCCGTTTCGGCACACAAGCGGCGCTCTCCGATGTCTGCCGTAATCGGGGGGTTGCCGGATGCTGGGGCATGTGGTAGATCAAGTGCATATTGTGACGCCATGAGCGAGAAACTACCGCCGGGAGATTATTGCCTAACAACACATGTCTGCCAAACCACCGTCAGCGCCGCACGAAAAGAATGAAAAGGTCTCGATTCCGCCGCTCAGCGGTGTGTTTGCCGAGCCCTTTTCGTTGGGCAAGCTGCGGCGGTTGATGGGTCTGTTTGGGCCGGCCGCGATCGTGGCGTCGCTGGCCATCGGGGCGGGGGAAACGATCGTCGTTGTTCGGGCCGGGTCCTGGGCCGGCTATGAATTGCTTTGGCTCGTGTTGCTCGGGGCCTTGGTCAAGGGCCTGTTCTTGACGTATATGCTGGGGCGATACACGGCCATCAGCGGCCAGCATATCGGCGATCGCTTGGTTCGGCTGCCCGGGCCGCGAGGCTGGATTCTGATTGCGATCATCGTCATGGATCTGGCGACCGCGCCGCTGGGTTGGACGGCCATTGCCAAGCCGTGCGGATACCTGTTCGAGTTTCTGCTGCGCGACATGCTGCCGAACATTGCCACGACATCGGCTTGGCAGAACCTCTTCACGACCGGGTTCATCGGACTGGCTTGCAGCGTGTCCCTGATGCTCTCTTACGAGCGGCTCGAAAAGCAGCAGATCATCATTTGCGGCATCCTGGTCGGCGGCACGATCCTCGGCACGCTCATGGTTCGGCCCGACCTGTGGCAGGCACTTTGCGGCAGCCTGAACATCGGCCGCCTGCCGTCCGAATTCCCCCCCTGGACGCCCGAAGACACGCAGGCCAACGCGTGGTTGACCATGGCCACCATCTTCGGCTACACGGGCGGCGGCGTGTTGAGCTATGTCGTCTACGCCAACTGGATCAGCATGCACGGCTGGGGGCTCTGCGGACACGAGCAGATCGAAACCATCCGTCGACGGGCCGCCGCGGAGGATAAGATCGACTACTTGCCGGAAGATCCCGAGCAGGTCCGCCGGTTGAGGCGACTTTGCACGGCCCTGCGTTGGGACGTTGGCATGGGGGCCATGGTGCTGTTTATCGTTACGGCCGCCTTCATGATGGCCGGTGCGGCCGTGCTCTATCCGATGCTCGCTCGGGGTGAAATCGAAGGCGGTTTCGAGAATTGGGATCTCTTGACCGACCTGTCCCATGTCTGGTCGAGTATCAACCCGTCGCTGGTTTGGGTCTACTACATCTGCATCATGGCCGCCCTGTGGGGCACCTTGCAGGCGCTGCCGGAAGTCTACGCACGAGTGAGCCACGATTTCTTTCAGACCATCTGGCCGAACCGTGCGTGGGACTTTCGCCGCATGAAGCGGATCATCTGCATCTACCTGTTCACGTTCAGCACGCTGCTGGTCTGGTCGGGCTTGCCGTTCAACTTGCTGATCCACATCACCGGCTTCATCGCCTGCAATCTGGCCCTGGCCATGGTGATGTTCGCCGCCTTGTATCTGAACTTCAAGCTCCCGCCCGTCTATCGCACACGTTGGCCGATGCTCGTCGGCGCGGTAGCTTCAGCCATCGTGCTTTCGATCATGGCAACGATCAGCGCCTGGGGACTGGCCATGAAGTGGCTAGGCACGGGCAATTAAGGCGCCCACGGGGGCTTGTCAAGCGTCCAGGTCCCTGCCAGAATAGAGGAAATTCACCTCGTTCAGCGGGGCCGCTTGCGGCTTTGCAGGAACAACATTCAAAGTAACCTCTGCCCAAAGTAAACCCCCTGCCCAAAGTAAACACTGCCCGGTGATCCCATGCTCGCTAAGCTCAACACCTTCTCGCTCTTGGGAATCGACGCCCTGCCCGTCGAGGTCGAGGTCGACGTCTCGCCCAGCGGGCTGCCGAAGACTGTGCTGGTCGGGCGGCCCGAGGCGGCCGTCAAGGAGAGCACGCATCGGGTCGAACGGGCCATGGTCAACTCGGGCTTCCAGCGCCCGCAAAGTCGGATAGTTATAAACTTGGCCCCGGCCGACCTACCCAAGGACGCCGCCTCGTTCGATCTGCCGATCGCGCTGGGAATCCTTGCCGGCAGTGGGCAAATCGAGTCGGACAAAATGGCCCGATATGCGGTCGTCGGCGAATTGGCGCTGGACGGCAACACCCGACCGGCCAAGGGCGCCTTGTCGATGGCCATGGCGGCGGTCGAGCAGGACGGCATCGAAGGGCTGATCATCTCGGCCGACAGCGCGGCCGAGGCGGCCGTGGTCGAAGGGATCGATGTGTTCGCCGTGTCGAGCCTCAGTCAGGCCGTGGCCTTTCTCTGTGGCGACATTGAACTGGAGCCGACGCCGTCGCGGCTCGACGAACTGTTTCGCCAGCTCCGCAACTACGAAGTGGATTTCTCCGACGTCCGCGGTCAAGAGACGGCCAAACGGGCGATCACCATCTCGGCCGCCGGCGGACATAATCTCCTGATGGTCGGCCCGCCCGGCTCCGGCAAGACGATGCTGGCCAAACGGATGCCCACGATCCTGCCCGACTTGACCTCGGACGAGTCGATCGAGACGACGCGGATCTACAGTGCTGTGGGCCGCTTGCAACCCGGCCAGCCGCTGTTGGCCACCCGTCCGTTTCGCTCGCCGCACCACACGATCAGCAACGCGGGCCTAGTCGGCGGCGGGTCGACCCCCACGCCCGGCGAGATTAGCCTTACGCACAACGGCGTTTTGTTCCTCGACGAACTGCCCGAGTTCAACCGGCAGACGCTCGAAGTGCTCCGTCAGCCGCTGGAAGACGGCTCGGTGACCATTTCCCGGGCCCTAGCGAGCACGACCTTCCCGGCCAACTTCATGATGATCGCCGCGTTGAACCCTTGCCCTTGTGGATATCGGGGCGACGTGCGTCGAAATTGCCACTGCACGCCGCCGCAAATTGAAAGGTATATGTCAAAGATCAGCGGCCCGTTGTTGGATCGGATCGACATCCAGATCGAAGTGCCGGCGGTCGAGTTCCGCGAGCTTTCAAGCGAGGCGTCGGGCACATCGAGCGAAGACATGCGCGAGCAGGTGATCTCGGCCCGCGGGATGCAGGCCGCGCGGTTCGACGGCAGCGCGTCCCGCTACAACGCCGACATGACCCACCGCCAAACCCGCCAGTTCTGCGGCCTAGACGACGAAGGCAACACGCTCTTACGCGCCTCGATGGACGAGATGGGCCTCTCGGCCCGAGCCCACGACAAGATCCTCCGCGTAGCCCGAACCATAGCCGACCTAGACTCCGCCGAGTCCATCGCCCCGATGCACCTAAGCGAAGCCATCAACTACCGAATGCTGGATAGGGAGTTTTGGACGTGAGGAGCTCATGTAGTCGTTGACGAAGTTTTTTAGCCACGGATGGAACACGGATTGAGGCGGGGGCGAAAGACGGAACAAGAAAGGTTCTCCGTCATGGAGCACTGAACTGCGTATCTAGAGTCTGCCCCCGATCTCTGATACTATCCCAACCTCGCGATCAACTGGTGCAAGGTCAGCACGAGTACTTCGCACTCCTCGTGCAACAAACGCGCAACGGCGGCATTGTGGTCTCCGATGCAATTACGTGTATGGTCCTTGGGATCCCAGAAATCGCTGTCTTCCGAGACGACCACGTGGTCGTTAATCGCGATGGCTACTCTCAAGAGCAGTTTGTCGATCGTGTCGTCGAAGCCTCGTTGACGCAGCCTCCTGCTCACTCCGCGTGGAATAGTACCCAGCGGATCGGCAATCACAAATGCTCCAAGACCTTCCCATTCCGTCACGAGGATCTTGATATACTCCTCGCCGCAAGTTCTTCCCCACTCATGGACCACCGCCCGTTGCCGGTCAAGTCCTATCCGCAGATCGCCCCGGCGCAAGGGCTCGTCCAAGACTGTCCCGGCGCGTTGCTGCTTGCCGCGAGTCCTTGGCCGGCGCAGCAGGTGGCTGAGAACGACGGTGTCGATAGCTGCATCCACTATTGGCTACCCTCGGCTGGCTCCCTCAACGATAGTAAGGTCATGGTGTCTTCGTATCGCTCGTCGAAGAAACCGTCCGGCCATGGACGATCGAACTCACCGTTGGAATCGAGGCGAATCGTGGACACGTGCGATCCACGGTTGTCTCGCGAAACGTAGTTGATCACGACCTGTGCCGGATCCAGATCGCCGCTTGCAACTTGGATGCGGGCACGATTGATCAGGTGCTCGGAATGGGTCTCGACGACAACCTGCCGCTGCTTGCTTGCCTTGCACAAGTGGTCGGCTACGATGCCCTGCGCCTTCGGGTGGAGATGGATTTCCGGCTGCTCGACAAAGAGCGGGCCGCTAGATCCGCTCAGGCAACCTCTGACAACGGGCAACACCTGCGACGCCCCGTAGCCGACATCGCTCAGATTGCAGTCAACCTTGGTCACGTTGTCGCGAACGTGGATGGCCGAGTGATAGGCAGACAAACCTTTGTGTGAGATTCGATTGGCAATGTTCAATTCGCGTAGAAACGCCACTAGGTCCTTTTCTCTACGCTTCCGCAAACCAGGATCCACTTCAGGTGAATCTCCCATCATCGCCAACAGCATCTTGGGATTGATTTCATCGTACACGCGTGGCCCGTGGAACCAGAAGCGCTGTGTGTCCCCTTCTTCCGCCCTGACGGGATACGACCTCTGAGGGCCGGCTCGGCCGGAGCTTACCCGCTCTGTCTCTGTCAGGAATCGACCGAAGTCTTGGGCCTTCAGGTAGTGCAGAATCTTGGACGGCGCGCGCCGTTGACGCGCAGACTTCGCGTGTCGTCTTGCAAGGGCTCGCAGATCCTTCAGGGTTCGTTGATAGAACTCGCCCACGTGTTCGTCTGAATCGCGCGTGAAGGTCACTTCGCTGCCGTCGATGTTGACGTCAACAGTGCGAGCACGCCTCGGGCGCCAGCGAAAGGTTACTTGCTGGCTCTCGTCGATGACTAAATCAATAGAGGACAGGTACCCGTTGTCGTACTTCTTTGGCGCACGGATCACGTAATGGAGAGACAATGAGAGAGGATCGCCTTTGGAGCCGGCCCTTTTGAAGGGAAATGGGAATGCCCCATCCCAATCCACTCCTATTTCGATCGACAGGTTCGTCTGGTGCCGGTGGACCGTATCGGCAAACGAACCGAGATCAACTAGTTCTCCGGTCCATTTTGGCGCTGACGCCTCGTGGTGTGCGACAACGAATCCAAAGCCATTCTGTGCCAGAAGCAATAGCGCATCGAAGATCGACGACTTCCCCGAGCTGTTGGGACCGACCAGAAACGTCAAGGGCGCCATCGGGATTGTTTTGACCGACTTGAACCCGCGGAAATTGCGCAGGCTGACGTTCGTGATATGCGGAACCTCGCCGCGTTTCGATCCCATAGCTACAATCCCGATTCGCTGTGCGCTGTACCATTCCCGTTAGACCGACGGTGCCGCCGATTCACTGCCTAACAAGGATACCTGGCCCGGCGTGATCGTGCCAGGGGATGCCTGGTATTCTGGGGATTCTGGATTCTGTGGATTCTGGGGTCAGACCTTGTTTTTTGTTTTTGGCGAGGGTAGCCCGGACACCTTTCCCGACACCGGTTCTCTCGCTGGCAACGCGGCTTGTGGGAAAGTGTCCGTGCCACCCGCGACAACACCCTATTGAAAATCAAGGACAGTCCCGAAGTACAGGCGGGGTGGCGTGCATAACTCGATATGGGGGTTGTGTCTATGCTACTGGATAGTATAATTGCAATGACGTTGGAATTGGATTCCCGATAAGTAGAGGGCTGTCTCTAACGAGCACGGAACGCCAAAGGTTCACGGTTGTGTACCCAGAAGATACCCTTCCCCCTGAGGACTTATTGAACTTCATTGAACTCGACTGGTCTATGACAGTTGGGAGGCTATGAAGTTAACGGATGAAGATTTAGCCGCACTACAGATTGCAATTATGTGTAGGCCGCGGGCAGGAGACCTGATTTCGGGTACAGGTGGTCTCCGGAAACTGCGGTTTGCTCCAGGTGGTTGGAAATCTGGGAAGAGCGGGGCACTCCGCGTCTGTTACGTCTTCTTAGAGAAGTATGGTATGGTTCTCTTATGCTTGGCGTTTTCAAAAGGGGGAGCTTGAAAACATTTCCAATGCAGGAAAAAGGGCAATCAAATCAGCAATAGAGGTTATCAAGAAGCATTTAGAAGAGAGTTTCGGGTTCTAACACGGATGCAATGGAGTGGTATGGAGATTCATTGAACATTCCGTACCTTTGTACAAGGAGTTATGTTATGCCGCCAACAGCAGAGGAAAAAATTGTTCAGGGCTTGCAGAGTTTTGCAGAAGCTCTTGAGAAGGGCGAGGATATCACGAAACAATTCACTTGTCGCAGGATAGTGCTAGATCTGGAACCTACTCCATACAACTCCGATCTGGTCAAGGAAACCAGAAGCATGCTTGGCATGAGTCAAGCACTCTTTGCTCAATTCTTGGGCGTGTCAACAAAGTGTGTTCAAAAATGGGAACAAGGCAAGAACCATCCGGAGCACATTGCTTGTCGCTTCATGGATGAGATACGACGAAACCCCGAGTACTGGCGGGAAAGACTGCTACAAACGGCAAGGCCGAAAGGCGAGAAAAGGGGTCAGGCTACTTTTTGAAAAAGCACCTGCCCCTTCTTCATGACTTCGCGGTCATTACGATGGTCATCTTCTGCTTGAGAGCTTCTGCAATGCGGGTTAGCATGGACAACGAATGTCCGTCGTAATCTGCGTCTTCTAGACGGCTGATCACCGACTGGGTTGTGCCAACCAGTTGGGCGAGTTCTTTCTGTGTGAGCCCCGCGTCATTGCGACGATCGTAGATCATGCGTGCGACTTGAGCGTTTACCCGCTCGGCCTCGACAGAAGCTTTCCGTTGAGGATCGTCCTTCACGTACCGATCGCGAAGGATCTTGACCGCATCGCTGGTCCTCTTCTTCTTGGTCATCGGTCTACTCCGTGCAAGTGTGCTTTTGTGGATCTCGTGTGAATTTGGCTTTCCGCGTAATGGCCAGATCAATGTCCGTATCCGGCACCACCTTGCTCTGCTGCCGGTCGAGCCAAGTTAGCAGCGGCGCCGTGCCGTCGTCCTGGGCGTAGAAAACCACCGTTGTTTCAGGCATGGGCACTTCCTTGGCAACTGGTATTTCAACTCCCCCCATATCACAGTATCGCATTATTGCGATCCTAAGTCAACGCAATTTTGCGATATTCTTGGGGGCCGCACCTCGATCTAAGGTCTTTTCGTGCCCCGAACTTGCCGGGGAATGGCGCAAGTTCCGTCTGTGCAATCACTTGTGGCCAGGCGGGTGAACTGCCGAGCCAGAAAAGGTGACAGCCACCAAAACTGGCGAAAGCAGGCGGAATAGGCGGTATTGAAGAAAAGTAACGACGAACAATAGACACGCGCACCTCCCAGATTACCTGGATTTGGTGGCTGGCACCTTTTCGTCCTCCAGCTACGCCGACGTCGATCGGATGCTCTACCTCTTGGTCGATCGCCGCTGGAAG
>CAYYOX010000306.1:0-4505 GCA_964473065.1 uncultured Planctomycetaceae bacterium
GAGGCGACTCCAGTCGCCGATTTTCCCTTTGTCTAGATGACTGCTCACTTTACGCAAAATCGGCGACTGGAGTCGCCTCCTACAGAACACGCATGTTTCGCCCGCGTTGGGTATAGGACGACCGGACTCGCGGTGCTCTGCAAAGGCACAAGCGGCTCAAGAGCTGAATTAACTTCCGCAAGTTACTCATACGCCGCAACTAACGCCTCTTACCAAACAGAATACGCACTTGCACCCCCCCCTGTTTGAGGATCAATCTCAACAGAAAAAAACAACTTCCGCCAATAAGCGACGAAAACGGTTGACAATTCTGTAAATTCTGATAGGTTACATGGATTAGTGGGAATCGCCCCACTACGGAGACGGAGAAGGAGTTTGTCGTACTGGGCGCTTGCGAGTCTCGGACCGATCGAGACGAGATAGGATCGGACCAGAGGGCCTTGCGGGCCGCGGTTTCCTCCGTTGTGTGTTGACGTGTCGGTTGAGTTTTGCTCGGCGTCGCGGTTTCTGGGGACCTCATAATATGGGTTACCTGTTGGAACGTCGCATTCTGCGTGTCAAGAGCCCGCCTCTGGGAGGCGGATCTCGCTTTGATATGTTCATTTCATTCCCCCCCGGTTTGGGCTCGCGTTCTTCTCAGAAAGCCGTCCCAACAAGAAAGAGGAGTTAGCAATGTACGACAGACTGAAAATGTGGATGTGTTTGTTGGCCGTGGCGATGCTTGCCATGACCTCACCCGCAGCGGCGTTGGACTATTTCGATGACTTCGAATCGTACACCGCGGGATCCCCCTTGCCGCAGATCAATGGCTGGGAGGGCTGGTATGGCGATGCGGGCAGCGTGGGCACGGTCAGCAATCTGTTCGCGTCTAGTGGTGCGAACTCGCTGGCAATTCTCGGAACGAACGATCAAGTGAACACCTTCACCGGCGCGGCCCAGACGGCAGGCGTGTGGGAATTATCCACGATGGTCTACATCCCGGGCACAAGCGTAAACGGTTCGAGTTGGCTGGGGATCGATAACGACTACAACTGGGGCGGCCCCACGACCACGGCGCTGAACACGTATTTCGATTTGGGCAACAACGTCATTGCTGGGACCGAGGTGCCACTGCTTAGGGACCAATGGGCCGAATTAAACGTCTTTGTGGATCTGGACCGTGGCTCGTACACTGCGAGCTACGGCGGCACACCCCTATCCAGCGGCCGATGGGGTGGGGATCTCGAGGCGATCAACCTCTGGCCTAACGGTGCTGACGTGATCTACTACGACGATGTCAGCCTGAAGGACCTCACGTTGAGGTGGGACGAGAACCATGTGGCACTCTCGTGGGGCTCCGCCCATTGGAATCCCGGCGGTGGACCTCCGGACGCCACAACCCCGGCGCTGCTGGCCTCCACCAACACCGACGTGGTCCAGGTCGACGCGCCCGGTGCTACGGCCTACTTTTTGACGGTCGAGGGCGGCGGGATCGATATTCAGGCGGGACAAACTCTCACGGTAGGCGGCGCCCAGTTTGCCGCAGGCACCACGCTGGCGATGGGTGACGGCGCGACCTTGTCCGCCGGTTCTGGCTTCATCCCCAAGATCAGCCCCACCGGAAGCATCACGATCGATGTCGCCGATGGCCTGCGCGGCGCCGGATACGATAACGCAAGCGCCGGGGTCAGCCCGACGCTTACGAAGACCGGCCCGGGAACCTATACACTGGACAACACCGGCGGGACGGCCCTCAGCGCGGCCGGCACGACGCTGGTGATTGACGAGGGCACGCTCAGCACCGCCGGCGCCAACCCGCTCGGCGGGGCCACCGAAGTGGTCCTCGATGGCGGCAAACTAGTGATCGACGCCGGCACGGGCTCCGGCGGCGACATTACCGGATTCACCAACGCGGGCGAGTGGGTCTTCAATCCGGCCGGGAATCTAGATCCCAATCCACCCCATATGGACACTATCAACAACACGCTGACAGTCACGACCGAGATTGCTAGCCAGGCGACTGCCACGTGGTACCAGGGCCTCTCTACCACCTCGAAGCAGGACGTCACCTCGTTCGAGATCGAGTTCGACTACCAGAACCTCTCCGGCGTGACCGGCCCCAGTGGAAATACGCCCGCCGACGGCATCGCCATCGTGCTGCAGAACGCGTCCGCCGACGCGACGGCGCTTGGAACGACCGTGGGCGCCGGCGGTGGCGGACTGGGCTACCTGAACATTCCGGATAGCGTGGCGATCATGCTCAGCCTCTACAACAACGGCGACGATGATCCGGCCACCTTCCCCAACCCCGGGATCCAATTGGGCACCGGTGGCGGCTTCGACATCGCGGCCTACCGCGATGTGGGCCCGGTAGACATCATCACCGGCGACATCCACGTCAAGCTGCAATACGACGGGACCACGTTGTACGCCGACCTGGAAGACAACGACACCGGCAATGCCTACAGCACATCATGGGAAGTCGACATCCCGGGCCTAGTCGGCGGGAACGAGGCCTGGATCGGCGTTACCGGCGGGACCGGCGGCGCCGTGGCGCTACAGGAGGTCCGCAACCTCCAGAACGATTCCATCGGCGGTGCGGTGAACTTGCCCACCACGAACATCCTGGTTAGCGACGATTCTACCCTGGAGATAAGAACTGTGTCGGCTGCCAACTTCGGGCAACTGACGATGGCCGCCGGGACGATCACCACCCAGGGACCCGGGGCCGGGATCAACTTCACCGGCACGCTGGTCAATTCCAGCGCCGCGTGGGTCGGGTTCGATCCCCAGACACCCACCAACTACGGTGGAATCAATGCCAACAACGTGGCGGGCGTGGTCATCGCCAAGGACGGATCCAGTACGTGGGTCTTCGACAACGGCACGACGCCGACCAACCTGCACGCCACTGCCAGTTTCGAGGTCGCCGACGGCACGCTCGATCTCCAGGGAACCAACTCGCTCGCCGGCCGACCGATCACGGTTACCGCAGGCACGCTTACAACCCAGGGTGGCGGGGCATTGGCCAGTTCGCACGTCACACTGGCCGGTGGCACTTTCGAGGTCACCACGACCGGCGTCAGCGCCGGTGGCATCGCCGGCTTCGGCGATGGCTCGGGGTTCACGCTCAGCGGCAATGATGCTTCCATCTTGAATGGAGTACCCAATGTCAATGTAGTCGACGAGCTGCAGTTGACCAACGGCATCGCGGCCGAGCAACATTCCAACGTGTTCTTCAACACCAAGCAAGACGTCACCAAGTTCTCGGTCGAGTTCGATTATCGCATCGCCGCCGACTCGGGGACTCCTGCCGATGAGTGGTCCTTTATCATACAGAACAGCCCGGCCGGAGCTGCGGCCCTTTCGCCCCTCCGGGGCTACGGAGGCATAACCGACAGCATCGCCCTGTTGACCAACGTCTGGGGATTTAGCGAGCAGTGGGTGGCCACCGCCGGCGTCCGGCCCGTAAACGGTACCGGGCGGCCGACCACGCCGATCGACTTCCGCTTGCAGCGCCCAGTCCATGCCAGACTGGACTATGACGGTGCGACGTTGTTCGTGGCGATGGAAGACATGGCCACGGGCGCTACCTTCAACACCAGCTACCCGGTCGACATTGCCGGCGAGCTCGGCGACACCGAGGGGTATTTCGGCTTCGGCGGCGGGACCGGCGGGGCCTGGGCCGACTGGCGGTTCACAAACTTCACCAACGCAGTGGACAATCTTGTTGACCCGATCGTGGCCCCCGATGTCGACATGACGGTTACCGAGGACTCCGTGCTGAATCCGTTCACGTACAGTACGGCCCAGTTCGGAAACCTGACCTTGGCCAACGGGATACTGACCACCAGCAGATGGACGTCTGACGCCATCTCCTTCGCCACGACGACCATCGATGCCAGCGCCACTGCGGTGGGTATCCACGCGACCGGGTTCGTCCCCAGCTTTAACGCCACCGACGGCCAGATCGACGTGGCCGCAACCGGCCCGGTCACCTTCTCCAAGGCCGACCCCAACACCTGGGTGCTGGGCGCCCCGCTGTTTGACACGGCGACCAACTATACCAACGTCACGTGGGTCGTCGATGCCGGTACGCTGCAGCCGACGGCTGCCGGCGTGTTGCAGAACCTTCCCGTCACGGTCAACCCGGCAGGCGTGCTTACAGCCCAGGGTGGTGCGGCACTGGCCGGTTCGCACATTACACTGGCCGGCGGCGCCCTGGAGGTCACCACGACCGGCGGCACCAGTGCCGGCGGCATCACCGGCTTCGGCGACGGCTCGGGGTTCTCGCTCGGCGGCAACGCAGCTTCCCTCAACAATGGAGTACCCAATGTCAATGTAGTCGACGAGCTGCAGTTGACCAACGGCGTCGCGGGCGAGCAACATTCCAACGTGTTCTTCAACACGAAGCAAAGCGTCGTCAGTTTCTCGGTCGAGTTCGATTATCGCATCGCCGCCAACTCGGCGCCTCCTGCCGATGAGTGGTCCTTTATCATACAGAACAGCCCGGCCGGAGCTGCGGC
>CAYYOX010000306.1:4605-7992 GCA_964473065.1 uncultured Planctomycetaceae bacterium
ACCCGGTCGACATTGCCGGCGAGCTCGGCGACACCGAGGGGTATTTCGGCTTCGGTGCGGGAACCGGCGGGGCCTGGGCCGACTGGCGGTTCACGAACTTCACCAACACATTGACCAATCTTGACCCGATCGTGGCCCCCGACGTCGACATTACGGTTACCCAGAACTCCTTGCTCAACGCGATCACGAACAGTTCGGCCCAGTTCGGAGACCTGACCTTGGCCAACGGGATCCTGACCACCAGAGCGGCGCACACCGGCGGAATCTCCTTCGCCACGACGACCATCGATGCCAGCGCCACTGCGGTGGGCATCCACGCGACCGGGCCCGTCGCCAGCTTTAACGCCACCGACGGCCAGATCGACGTCGCCGCAACCGCTCCGGTCACCTTCTCCAAGGCCGGCCCCAACACCTGGATGCTGGGCGCCCCGCTGTTCGACACGGCGACCAACTATACCAACGTCGCATGGGCCGTCGACGAGGGTACGCTGCAGCCGACGGCTGCCGGCGTGTTGCAGAACCTTCCCGTCACGGTCAACGCAGGCGCCACGCTGCAGGTTGTCGAGGCCGATCCGCTGATCGGCTCTCCGCTGACGCTCAACGGCGGCACCCTCTTCGCAGAATCCACCCAGGGAGCCTCCACCATCCCCAGCGGCATGTCAGCCCACTGGGCGTTCGAAGGCAACGCCAACGACTCCGCCGGCGCCAACGACGGCACCTTGTGGGGCAACTACGGGTTTGTCCCCGGGGTGAACGGCGGCCAGGCCTTGCTCCTTGACGGCACCATCGCCAACAACGCCTACGTCGATCTGCCGGATGGATTCCAGGACTTCAGTACCGGGTTTACCGTTGCCTTCTGGGCCAAGCCCACGGAAGTGCGGAACTGGTCCCGCTTCATCGACTTCGGCAACGGTCCCGCGGTCGACAATATTCTCTTTAACAGACAAGATACCAGCAACACGCTGTGGTTCGAAAACCATGACGGGACCGGAACCGGCGCCCAAGCCGTCGCGGTTGGCAATACCATCGTCGTGAACGAGTGGCAGCATCTGGTCGGTTCGATCGATGCGGATAACAACGGCGCGATCTACAAGGACGGCGTGCAGATCTGGGCCGGAAAAATGCTCTTGCCGGCGAACGTGCTGAGGACAAACAACTTCATCGGCAGAAGCAATTGGTATCCTGGAGACGTCGACTACACCGGCCTGATGGATGAGATGTACATCTATCCGCGGGGGCTCGGTGCGGACGAAGTCGCCGCAATGGTGGGCTACCAGTTCTTGGATATGACCAGCATTAACACCACCGTGACCGCCGATTCGACGATCAGTTCGGTCGGTGATGGCGCCGCCTATGGCACCGTGACGATGGCGGGCGGGATCCTGACGGTCAGCGGCGCGCCGACCACCTTGGCTGCCCTGGACTTTCCCGCCTCCGGCACGATGGGCCTCAACACGCAGGCGCCCACGGCGCTTGTCGGCCCGTTGACCGGCAACGGCGCCACGGTAACCTTCGTCAAGACCGGCCCCAGGGACTTCACCCTCGACAGCGCCGCGGTCAGCGGGGTCGATGACTTCACTTTCGACGTGCAAGAGGGCAGCCTGATCGGGCTGCACGGGTCGAACCCCTTCGGCACCGCGACCCTGCAACTTAGCGGTGGCAATCTGTTGCTGGCCGCCAAACCGGCAGCCGGACCGGCCGTCCTCTATGACAACGAGATGACCGTCACCACCAGTAGCACCTTGACCGCCGGGGCCGCCGACACCGGCACCTCCAACGTGGCGGTCACGCTGGGTAGCGCCGGCAAGGGTCTGGCCCTGCTGGGCGCCGCCACTAACTTGACCGTGAAAACCACCGACGGCTACGGCCTGGAAGTGGACAGCACGCTCAGCGGCGACGGCGGGTTGACGGTCGACGACCCGGCTACCATGCTCACGCTGGCCGGGCCGGGCAGTTCCGCCGCCAGGATGACGGTCGCCGCCGGGGCGTTAAGCACCGCGGGCAATGATGTCACCCTGAGCAACAGGCTCACCCGCGGTGAAATCGTCTACGACGTCAGCCCGGGCGATACGTTTGCAGTCGAGGGCTCGGATGTCCTGGCTGAGGCGAACATCACGCTTAACGGCGGCACGCTCACCATCAGCGCCGGCGGTGGCGGCGGCCTGATCGACGGGTTCGGCAGCCTCGATCCCGCCGACTGGGCGATCAACCATGGCGGAGCCGGGCCGGCCAACGTGCCCGGGTCGCCCGCGGTCGATGAACTCCAGATTACCAGTGCCGATAACAACGAACTCAACAGTGTGTTCTTTAGAACGCCCCAGGACGTCAGCTTCTTCAATTTCTCCTTTGATTATCAGATCCTCAACGAAAACCCCGTCGACAATCCGGCAGACGGGATTGCCTTTGTGCTGCAGAACGATTCCCGGGGAGTTACCGCGGTGGGCGACGGCGGCTTTGGCCGTGGCTATCAAAACATTCAGGACAGTGTCGCCGTGCTGTTTGACGTCTGGGGCAACTCAGATGCTCGCGGGATCAATTTAGGGGAAAATGGGGTCATCGGACCCACCATTGAGGTCGACACTGGCGTCCCGCCTCTGGAATTACACACCCGCCACCTCATTCACACCGAGATCCTCTACAACGGGACGGAGATCGCCGTGACTCTGACCGACTTGGACAGTGTGGACCCGCTGAACCCGGCTACGTTCGGCACCACCTTCCCCGTCGACATCGCGAGCGCCGTCGGAGCGGGGACCGCGCTGATCGGGTTCACCGGCGGCACCGGCGGGGCGAATGCCGACCAGCGGATCACGAATTTCATCTTTGAGGGTATCGCCGCACCGGTGGATGACCCCACGACCAACCTGATCGTCGCCGCCAATTCGACTCTGAACATTCCGGCCGGCGAAGTGCTTGTGGGCGACCTCACGCTGGCGCCCGGCGTGACCTTCATCCTCGAAGGGGCCGAGACGCTCGACATCAACGACTTCAACCCCGGCAATGATTCCACATATGAGGGTAGCCTGTTCGTTCGCGGAACGATCGGCAACGACGCGCTCGTCGGCACAAGCACCATCTTTGGCCTGCTCGAGATGGACGAAGGCTCCGAAGACGGCACTCGGCTCTCCGAGGCCGGCTTGCACGTCGACATCGCCGGCGACCAACACGATATCGTGCAAATCAACGGTGACTTTGACGTCGCCAGCGGGGCGTTCCTTGCCGGTTCCCTCTCGGTCGCCGGTCTTAGCCCCAGAACCAACGCCGGTAGTTCCGTCTGGGGTGACGCCGTTTTGACCGTCATGGAACTGATTGATACCGCGTCGGAAATCTGCATCCTAGGAGAGTTCGATGAACTCGAAGGCACGTCGATTCCGCTCTCCTATGGTG
>CAYYOX010000307.1:0-3244 GCA_964473065.1 uncultured Planctomycetaceae bacterium
GAAAGACGGACCGGTTGATTGCTTTGGCATACTCGGCCTTGCAGAGGATCATTCCGCCGCGCGGGCCGCGGAGCGTTTTGTGCGTGGTCGTGGTGACGAAGTCGGCCACCGGCACCGGATCGTCGTGCAACCCGGCCGCGACCAGGCCCGCGTAATGGGCCATGTCGACCATCAGCTTCGCGCCGCACTCTTCGGCAATCTGAGCGAACTTCCCATGGGGGATCTCGCGCGGATAGGCACTGGCTCCGGCCACGATCAGTTTCGGCTTATGCTCGGCGGCCAAGGCGGCGATCTGGTCGAAGTCGATCCGATGGTCGTCCGGCCGAACGCCGTAGCTGAAGAAATGGTAGAGCTTGCCCGAGGTGTTCAGCTTCATGCCATGGGTCAAGTGTCCGCCATGGGCCAGGTCGAGCCCCAGCACGACGTCGCCCGGCTCGATCGCGGCGAAGTAGACCGCCTCGTTGGCCTGGGCCCCGCTGTGCGGCTGCACGTTGGCGTGCTCGGCGCTGTAGAGCTGCTTGGCCCGATCGCGTGCCAACTCCTCGACCACGTCGACGCACTCGCATCCGCCATAGTACCGCTTGCCCGGATAGCCCTCGGCGTATTTGTTCGTCAGCACGCTTCCGCAAGCTTGCAGCACGGCCGGGCTGGTATAATTCTCGCTGGCGATCATCTCCAGACCGTTGCGTTGCCGATCGATTTCCCCGGCAATGGCGGCCCAGACTTCCGGATCTTGGTGCTGAAGACAACTCATAAAAAGCTCAAACCTCGTTACGATCTAGGCCGTAGGGTGCGTGAAACGCACCACTGTGGGAAAGTTCTTGATGGGATCTGGTGCGTTTCACGCACCCTACCGGCATTCTCGCCCACTTTGGACTGTTCGTCAATCGGGGGGAATTCCGTCCTAATTCCGGGGGTAATTCCGTATCTGGGAAGGGAATTCAGGGGCAAGAATTCCGTGAAATTCGGGAATTCCCCCACCAAACGGCCCTCCGAGTGGTTGTCCTCCACTCTCGATGACTTGTGTAGAACAACGAGACGGCCACGCCGGGTTAACCGCCTAACATCGCGTGGACGCGGTGGCCGGGCGAACTTTTCTTGAATCACAATTGCCATTTAGGAGCTTTTGATCAGGCAGACCACCGATCCGTCGGAAAGCGTGACTACGCACTGCTTCCCGGTCAGTGCGACGCCCCATCGCACGGGCGGTGCGGGTAGCGAGACGGTCCACAACTGGCGGCCGTCGAGCGAGATGCCTTCGACGCTGTCTTGGTGCAGCACGACTAGTCCGTCCGTGCCGACGGCCAGACCGCATACATCGGCCTTGTTGCCGGCCCACAGAATCGAATCGTCCTCGGGTACTTGCATTGGGTCTTGCGGCACGGTGAGCCCTCCCATCGGCCCGCCGGTCTTTGGGTCCTTGTTCATCAGCTCGACGATGCGGTCGAGCGCCTTCGTGTCGCGTGAGCAGAACAGACGACCGTCGACCAGGGCGATGTGCCGGTCGGATGCCTGAAAATAGACGCGACCCTGGTGACGCTTGAAGATGGTGGTTCTGGTACGCTTGTGGGAAAACAGTTCGGGGCCGCTGCTTAACGGTCTGCCGTCGGGTTCGAGAAACAGTTCCATGCCCGCCTCGAGTCGCCCGACCAACTGGGGATTGTCGCCGTCGGACGCGCTGAGTGCGACAATTCCGACCGGGGCGCCGCCGTTGATGTAGAGCGTGTCGTTCTTCAGCAGGATGTTTCCCTGGACGCCGAAGCTCAGTGCCGGCTCGCTACGGTCGAGCGTGTATGCTTGCCGCCAGCGAAATTCTCCGGTGGCGATGTCGACCGCCGCAGCCACCGTACCGTCGGCTGCCGTGCTTCCGGCTGCCGTGTAGGCAATCCCGTCGTCGAGCACCACTCCGCCGCCCAGTGGCCAGGCCGACATGAGCCGGTCCATGATGTTGATGAATCGCTTCTCGGGCGCCAGTTCGGTGCGACCCAGCACGCGCCCGTCGGTTGCGTCCAGGCAGTACAGCGCTCCGTCACACGAGCCGAAGACCACGCGACCGTTCCAATAGGCCGGCGGATAGACTATGGCCCCGTAGGATGATGCCTGCCAAAGGGTTTTTCCGGTAGCCGCATCCAGCGCCCGTACGGCGCCGTCGCTGCCGCCCACGAAAACACGTCCCTTGACGCAAACCGGTGCGGTCAGGTTACCGCCGGGCAGGCGTCGTCGCCATGACTGTGTCACGTTTTGCCCAACGGCCGCTTCGACGGCGGCCGTGCCGGCGGCGTTGGCTCGGAACATGGGCCAATCGTCCCCGGCGGCGGGCAGACTGGAAGCGGGTGCGCCCCAAGCGGGTGATTCGGCGGTCGGGCTGGGTTCCTTCAGTGCCTTGCGCGGAGCCATGGAGAAGGTGCCGTGAACCTGCCAGCAATCGCAAGCCAGCGGCATCCAATACAATCGCCCGTTCGCCGGCACTACTCCGTCGAAACATCCGGGCCGCACGATGCCTTCGTAGTCGGCCAGCTTCTGCGTGCTAAGGTCCACATAAACGGTCCGACCCTCTCCGCCGCCGGGACGATAGAAGAACTGATTGGGCGTTGCCGTCAGGCGGGTACAAGAGCCGGTCACTCCCAGGCTGAACTGGTCGAGGATTCGGCCGCTGCGAGGGTCGACCTTCTGGCAAGTGGCCGCCGGCGACGCCACGCGTGGCGTGAGATACAGAGCGTCGTTGAGAAAGAATGGATGGGGCGACTCGCCCTGGGACGTCCAAAGGAGATCACCCTTCTCGAAACCGACGCAGATGGTTCTCTTGAATTGCGGTCCCGCGATGCATACCACGCCGTTGTTTGCCCGGGCGCAACCGTAGGTAGCCCAACCCAACCCCCAACCCTGGCGTTTGAGCGAACTGCCGATGGCTTCGAAGAGTTTTGGGGAGGTTTCGGGCGTGTGGCGCCACAACTGCTTTCCCGAAACACAGTTGCGAGCGGCCATATACTTCTTCGGCGCCAACTGGAAGATCCGTCCGCCCTCGATGCACAACGCTCGGGCGTCGAACGGTTCCGGTTCGCTGGTGCTCCATAGCAGTTTCATCTCGGGATACTTGAAGGCTACCAGTCTTCTGGCCATGCCGAAGTTGTTGACGATCGTTCGGTAGTGATCGTCGGCGATGCTCCAGGGCCAGTGACCCATTTGCCACTTCTGTTTGTGG
The DNA here is from genome assembly GCA_964473065.1 of uncultured Planctomycetaceae bacterium. Lineage (GTDB taxonomy): Bacteria > Planctomycetota > Planctomycetia > Pirellulales > Thermoguttaceae > CAYYOX01. Next base: position 3,203 of record CAYYOX010000307.1, read on the forward strand.
GGCGTCACGCGGGCATCCGGCGGGCCCAGTGCTGCCCAGAGT
>CAYYOX010000307.1:3254-7983 GCA_964473065.1 uncultured Planctomycetaceae bacterium
GCCCAGAGTATGTTTTTCTCCTGCGCAAGCCATTTCCAGTCGGTGTCGCCGGCAGCGGCCGCTTCGTCGGGAACGCTGAACTTGCCTTGCTCTTGCCCGGTCGCCGCATCGAGCATCCAGAGCGTCTCGCCCTCGGCAAAAACCAACTCGTTGTCGGTGGCCAACTTCGAGACATTGTGGACGACATAGTTCGGGTCCAACGGGCGGCTCCAGAGTCGCAGGCCGTTGTAGGCGTTGAGCACTGTGAGCGTGTTCAACGACCGTTCTTCACGCTCGTGGAATGCGATATGCCCGGTGAAGAAGAAGATCCGCCCGCCGGCAAACAGCGTCTGATTGGGCATGGCCGCGAAGACCGGATACGTCTGGAAACGCAACTCGCCCGGCAATCGTGCCACGCGGTCTTGCGATACGACGTTGTTGTCCGGCTCATGGTACGGATGTCGCCACTCATCCACGTCGGGCCCAACGGGTTTGACGAAGACCTTTTCCGGCGCGATGTACACGCCGCCGGGATGCAACACGCGGAGGATTTCCTTCTCAGGCGGCGGGCCCTTGGCACCCGGCGCCACCCAAACGGCATCGGCCATGTCGTCGGCCAACCAGAGCGACGCACTATCATCATCCACCACGTAGACCCGTTGCCCCAAGAGCCCGTTCTCGCGGGCCCAATCGCGAATCTTGTCCAGTCCATCTGACGTACCGTCCCGACAGAACAGGGTCCATGGGGTTTGCTCGACGAGTGCGGCGATGGTCGAGCGATCTTCCTGATTCTCTCCGCAAACCACGACGACCAGGGCCGGCGTCTGGCCAAGGTGCTTGGACAACTCGACCACCGCATCGTCGGCAATCGCCGCACAGCAGCAAAGCAGTATGCTTATCAGTCCGAACCACGTCTTCATTTTCAGTCCTCCATTATTACGAGAAACTCAGTGCATTTCCGCAAAGCCGCCGTACCGGCGGCTGCTAAACGGCCTGACGGTCAAAGCGGGAAGTTGTCTTCTGACAGTTCCTTAGTTTAGCAATTTTCAACGCAGCGGCCACCGTGACTCGGAAACATCGCCATCGAGGGGCGCGGAGTTTCAGGAAGGAAATGGCCGGCAAGTCGCCCATGGCAGGCGAATTCCCGGCAATCCTTGCGGAATTTGGGCCTGTTTCCCGTTCTGGGACATTTTTCCCAATTTTTCTCAAAAAAACCTTGGAGGCCCTTGACGGGGGCTTTCGGGTGGTCGAGAATAGGCGGCGCGTTGGTTGGCTGTCCGAGATGGCGTTGGGCTGGCCGACCGCCCCGCCAGAAACGGTTCGAGCCGGTCGAGTCGGTTTGAGCCCCCTCCGTTTGACAGACAGAAAGTACCCGCCCTGAAAGACCCGCAGGTCGACGGCTCGCCGTATTGCCCGAGGCAAAGAAATGGCCTCGGTCGAGAACCGATTCTGCCGATAGTTTCCGGCAATCATGAAGCGGTTCGAGCACGGTGGTAAGCCGCGACGGAAGGAGCAAAGCATGAGTTCCGGCAAGTCGTTGTCCGCCGAAGATCTTCAGTCGATTAGCCGCTTCGACAGTCTGCGAAAGATTCTCCTCTCGGACGGCTATGCCGACCACTTGGACAAGCCCTTGGCCTATTGGGCCTTGCCGACAGACCGACGCTTGCCCTTGGCGTTTCTTAGTCGATCTTTACGCGACCTGCTCGACGTCCCGTTCGCCGAGTTGACGCGAACGCCGGGAATCGGCCGCAAGAAGATCCATTCTTTCGTCCGCCTGCTGGCCCGGGCCGCCAACACCGATCGGGCCGAACTCCCCAACGACATTGCGGTCGCCGTAGCCAAGCGTCACAACGGGCAATCCAAGGAACATTCGGGCGGCGGAAACGGCAACGGGAACGGGTTCGATGCGGGATCGGTTTCCGAGATCCTTTGGAGTCAGTGGCGATCGAGTGTTGTTCGCCACGGGCTCGAGGGAGAAATGATCGGGCAATTCGCGCCCAGCTTGGCGGAAGTCACCCGCGTGATCTGGAACATGCCCCTGAGCGAATATACCAACGTGACGCTGCGTGAGATCCGCGCGATGAAGACGCACGGCGAGAAGCGGGTTCGAGCCATCCTCGACGTGTTCCACAGCGTGCACACCTTGGTTGCCCAAATGGGCGTCCAGGAACATCTGGTCGTGCGAATCGTGCCGCGTAACATCGATCGGGTCGAACGTTGGATTGGCCATGTCCTGCAAATGCCCGGCCTACCCACCGAGAAAGAGGTCTTCGAGAACTTCACTGAACCGCTGCTTCAGCAGGTGCGCACCGACGCCACCGAGCAGATCGCCGATCTGGCCGAAAATCGTCTGGGCCTAGGCGGCCCGATCACCAGCGTTCGCCAGGCCGCCCGGACCAAGGGCCTGACCCGAGCCCGCGTCTACCAGTTGCTCAACGAGATCAACGACATCATCTCTGTCCGCTGGCCCGACGGCAGGCACCAGGTCTACGAACTGCGAGAAAAGATCCAGACCGAATCGGCACAGATGGCCAATCCACCCGAGTGGAAGCAATTCTTCTCGGCCATCGAGCTATTCTATCCAGGCACGCGCCGCGGCGCCGCCGGACCGTTGGAGCAATCGCCCGAGGAGATGTCCCATCACAACATGCGATTAGCGATCGGCGCCGTTTGATACCCAGCACGCGCATGTTTCACGCGTGCTCGGCGAGCAAGAGATCGACGGCCTTCATTTTCGGCGATTTGTCACTGCGGGGCCGCTGGCCGTGATCGTCCATCTCGTCGAATTCGCCCAGCCATGCCAAATCGGTTGGCTCGATCTGTTTCAGGTTCGTGCCTATGGTAAGGCGCTGAGGTATCGCGGCTCTCGGCCCAGGCGATTCGGCTTTCTTCGCACCGGCCAGATCGATCCAGTGCAGTTCCGTCAGCGACCATGTTTGATTGTTTCGTGCGATCAGCGTATCTAGCGCGTTGACGCGGCGGTCGCGGTTGAAGTCGTGGGGCGTGTCGAGCGTGGCCGGGTCGAAGAACGGATGGGGATTGTGGCGCGTGTCCAGCACGTCGAATGCGTCGACTCGTGCGTCAACATCCGAGTTGCCCGTCTCGCCAACGGCGTTGCCGAAGTAGAATACGTCGTCGTCAAGCAGGCCCGTGTGGTCATTGGCCAAAACGGTCACCTCGAGCCACTCGTTTTGAATCGCATAGTCCTCGAACGTGATGACTACGCGATCGGATTCGCCGATCCCTTCGCCCGGACGGACTTCGACCGCGGGCACAACCGTCGCCCACGTTTGCGGATTGTCGTCGTTGCCCGCCTTGAATGTGAAATCGTCGACCGTGACCGTTTGCGGCGGTCGGGCCAGATCGACCATGATCCCGTTGAGCCCGCGGACATAGTTGGTGTAGTGGTCCCAGTTGGCACGCCCGCCGGGCAGCAGGGCCGTCTTGTCGGGCGCAATTGCCGCGTCGTCCCAGGCCGAGTTGTTGTAGAACACTTGCCGGCCGACGACTTCCGCCTCGATCGTGACCGGTTCGGCGGCGTAGTAATAGCGCGTGTGCACGCCGTTGGTGATTCGCGTGTAGACCCAATAATCGCCGCCCAACTCGGCGGTCCCAAGCGTGAATACGAGGCTGTCTTCCGGCCAGGCGACGTCTTCGGAGCGTCGATTGGCCGCGAGCGTGCCGTTGTACGGATCGGCGTCCGTATCGTAACCGACCGTGATGACCGCGTCCTCGTTGAGGTCCTGGTAGCCGATCGTCACGTCGACATGCGCCCCGTCGTCCGACGCCGAGTGATCGACCAGATCGAGGATCTCGATATTATCCCAAACGCTCGCCCCGGCGACCGTCAGCCCGACCGGTTCGCGATAGGCGCCGGCCGAGGCCAATCCGGCGGTCGGCCGCGTGCCGCCACGGATCCGGCTATAGGCGTATCCGATTCCGTCTCGCGGTCCCATGGCCCCGTCGTACCAACCGGCCGACTCCGGCACGGGCGTGCCCACGTCGCCGTCGAAAATCGGGCCGACCGTATCGATCGTGCCGTGATACCACAGATGCACGTCGGAATGCTCGTAGGAGTAGCCGTCTTGATAAAGCACGTCTTCGTCCAACAGCCGATTGAAGGCGCCGGCAACCTCTTCGCCGTCAAAGTCGCTCGGGTCCCAATCTTCGCGCCAATAGGTATCGGCAAACCGCACGTTGTCGAATAGCTTCATCGGGGCGTCGCCGAAATTCATGATGTCGTCGCCGCCGATGCCGTCGACCGGGTGCGGGTCCAACGAGGTAAGCTGATCGACCCAAATCCCCAACTCGCCGAGTCGCTCGGCCAGGACGGTCGCCAACGACGCCCCGCGACTATGCCCGATCAACTGCACGGGCGACTCGAACAGCCAGCGTCCGTCGATCTGGTGCGTGGTCAAGTAGTTGGCCACCGCGGTGGCGACCTGCCCGGTCGGCGTGCTGGAGAAGATGCCCACGCTCAGTTCGGACCAGTCGATCTTCACAACGGCCTCTTCCCAGGCCGCCGGCCCGGAATCGCGTTGCGGCGCATCGACCAGGATCGCACCGCCGCCCCCGTCGCGCGCAAACAGCGTATACTCGGCCACGTCCTCGATGCCGGTTGCCCAAGCCGCCTCGGTCACGGCGTCGGCCATATAGTCGACCCAGCCGCCCGGCGCGGCGTTGCCCCAATGGCCATGGGTAATCAGCGTCACGCCGCTAAGCATCTGGCGCTTTTCGAGTTGTTCGATCA
>CAYYOX010000308.1:0-1383 GCA_964473065.1 uncultured Planctomycetaceae bacterium
GCCTGGGCCGGCCCTACGCCAAGGGATCCTCGACGTGCCTGGCGATGGGGTTGAAGGAAAAAAGGGAAAGGTGTGAAAAGGGAAAACGAAGAGCCTTGCCAGGGATTATTTCCCCAGAAACTCATCCAGGGTGGAATGTCTCCACCCAATGGTGTACCCGCCCACTTGCATGATTGGCTGCAATCTGTCATAATGATTTCATGGATGCTCGGGTAATTCCTTGCGGAAAGTCTTTCGCAAAGCCCCAGGGCGTTCACAATCAGTATTCGTCTGACAACTGTTCGCATCGATACGGCTGTACCGGAATGACGGGTTCGCATCGCATGGCGTTTGCGCACCGGTGACCGGCCAGAGGACAACGCCAAAAGTGTGGAGGAACTCGTGTTTCGCAAGTCCAGGAAAAAACTGCAACGGCATGGGGCTTCGCGCAGAACGTCGCGGGGCTCTTCTCATCGCACTCAGGCATGTCAACTTCGCATCGAATCGCTCGAACCGCGTCTGGTGCTCGACACCGGATTGGTCATCAGCGAAGTCATGGCCATCAACGACACGACGATCGCCGATGAGGACGGAGAGTACTCCGACTGGCTCGAGATCCATAACCCCACCGCAAGTGAAGTGGACCTTGACGGGTGGTGGTTGACCGACGACGAGAACGATCGGGCGGGGTGGCGATTTCCGGACGTGACGATCCCCTCGCGCGATCACCTATTGGTTTTTGCGTCGGGCAAGGATCGCAGCACGGCCGGTTCCGAATTGCATACGAACTTCCAACTCAGCGGCAAGGGCGAGTATCTGGCACTGGTTCAGCCTAACGGCTGGTCGATCGAGTACGAGTTCGACCCGCAGTATCCGGAGCTCGCCAGCGACGTTTCATACGGCCTGACACAGGACGTGACGACCCTGCTGGATGAACGGGTCGAAATGGCCTACCTGATTCCCAGCGGGGCGTTGGATCCGGATTGGAACACGTTCGATTTCGATGATTCGGCCTGGGAAGGCGGCACGAAGAAGTCGACCGTCCTGATTACCGAAGCAGGAACCGGAACTCCCGACTACTTCGAAATCCAAAACCTCTCGAACGAAACGGTCAATACGACGGGTTGGATCGCGGTGGCCAACAACGCGCGGGAGTACGAGATCAATGATGTCCACGCCCCGATTTGGGCCTTTCCCAATCAGGTTGCGCCCGGTGAGATACTTTATCGCGCCGATACGGGGGATGACAACATCTTTTGGCGCAGCTACGACGACGGCTGGCTGATGATCCTCAACGGGCAGGGAGAGATCCTTGATTTCGTCATCTGGGGTTTTACGCCGCAGCAGGGCGAGGCGTTCGAGATCGATGTGCCCGGGTTGGGGGCGGGTATGCACATCGGCGAA
>CAYYOX010000308.1:1393-7954 GCA_964473065.1 uncultured Planctomycetaceae bacterium
TGATGTCGGGACACCTTCCCTGCAACGAATCGGTTTGTCCGATCACAACGACGCCTCCGATTGGATCTTTGCCAACGACGGTACGCCGGACGAGCAGAACGAGGGGCTCGAACTGCCGTTTCCCGCCGGCCCGATCACGGGCATCGGCTTCAGCACCGATCCGGGGCAATTCGGCGGCGCGATTGAAACCAACGTCGCGGCGGATATGCTCGATGTCAACGGGTCGCTTCTTACGCGGATCCCCTTCGATGTCGTGAACCCGATCGAGAACGACGAACTGATACTGCAGATGAAGTACGACGACGGGTTCGTGGCGTACATCAACGGGCAAGAAGTGGCGCGTCGCAACGCCATCGATCCTGTGGCCTGGAACTCGACGGCGTCGATCGATCGGCCCAACGGCGAAGGGGCCGTTTATGAAGACATCGATATTACCCAGCACATGGACCTCCTGCAAACCGGCGCGAATATCCTGGCGATCCACGCCCTGAACGATTCCCCCGACGATGGGGATTTTCTGATCGCCCCGCAGCTTCTCGCCCGCAACTCTCAGGCGTTGGCCTTCATGGACCAGCCGACCCCCGGCGAGGATAACCTGCCGGCCATGCTGCACGCACCTGTCTTCTCGCACGAAAGCGGCCTGTATGTCGATTCGTTTGCGTTGACGTTGACCACCGCCTCGCCGAACACGGAGATCCGCTATACGACCAACGGTTCGATCCCCACCGAAACGTCGACCCTCTACACGATCCCGATCAACGTTACCACGGGCGCGCGTATTCGAGCCAAGACCTTAAAGCACGACCGACGTCCTAGCCTGACGGTCAGCGAAAACTTCATCTTTCTCGACTCCTCGGTGGCGAACTTCGACTCGAACTTACCGTTGATCGTGGTCGATTCGTTTGGGTCCTCCGTCGGGACCACGCTCTACACGCCGGTCGGCTCGGTGTTTGTTGATCAGGGTGAGGGCGATCGGGTGGACTTGACCGATCCGATCGACTTTGCCGGGCGAGGCGGGCTGAGGATTCGCGGATCGAGCTCCCTCATGTTTCCCAAGAAGCAGTATGCCTTCGAAGTCTGGAGCGAAAACACCGAAGATATCCGCGCCATCCCCGCCGCGGACGGCGACGACTTTGCCGTCTCGCTCTTCGGCATGCCCGAGGAGTCCGACTGGATTATCCACGGACCCTACTCCGACAAGACCATGCTGCGCAACTATCTCTCGTACACCTGGAGCAACGACATCGACATGTATGCGGTGCGCACCAAGATGGTTGAGGTGTTCATCAATACGGGCGGAGGGAAGGTCAACTACAACCAAGACTACATGGGTGTTTACGTCTTCATGGAGCAGATCAAGCGCGACCCCGAACGCGTCGACATCGCCGAACTGCTGCCCACCCACAATTCCTATCCGGAAATCACCGGCGGGTATATGTTCAAGCAGGACCGGGGGAGCGATACTTTTACGACCGGCGACAACCATAGGTTCGTTTATGTCGAACCCAAAGGCCCCCAGTATTCAGGCGACTCAATCACGACCGCGCAGCGAGCCTATCTGCTCGGCTATATGAACGACTTCGAAGATGCCCTGGGGGGTGGCAATTTCGCCGATCCGGACGAAGGGTACGCAAAGTACCTCGACATCGATTCCTTCATCGACAATCACCTCATGGTCGAGATGACCAAGAATATCGACGGGTTTCGGCTGAGCACCTTCTACTACAAGGATCGAGACAAACTGGACGACCAGGGCAATCTTATCGAGCCCGGAAAACTCAAGGTGGGACCCATCTGGGACTACAACCTCTCGCTGGGTAATGCCGATTATCTGGGAGGCGGGCTAACGAACGGTTGGTATTGGACTCAGATCAACACCTACGACAACCCTTATTGGCACCGTTTGTCCGACGATCCCAATTTCGGGCAACGCTTGATCGACCGCTGGGGAAACTTCCGCCAAAACGAATTCTCCGCCGAACGCCTCTTGGCAAGCATCGACGAGGCGGCCTCGACCATCGAGGAGGCCCAAGCGCGAAACTTCGCCAAATGGCCCGTGCTGGGAATCTACGTCTGGCCCAACTACTACATCGGACCAACCTGGCAAGCTGAAGTCGACTGGATGAAGAATTGGCTTAGCGGGCGGCTGACATGGATCGACAGCCAGTTTCCCGCGTCCATGACAATCGACCACCAAGGCGGCATCGTGCCCTCCGGATTCGAGCTGACGCTGACCGGCAGCGGCGCCATCTACTATACGCTCGACGGTTCCGACCCGCGGCAATTCGACGGCACCCCGGACCCGGCAGCTTTGCTCTATTCCGGCGCGCCGATCGTCTTGACCGAGAGTGCGGTCGTCACGGCGCGGGCCTACTACGGCAACCCCGCATGGTCTGCCTTGAACAATGTCGAGTTTTTCGTCGGGCCATCAGCTAACATGAACAATCTGGCCATTACCGAGATCAACTACAACCCCCATCAACCCACGCAAGCGGAACTCGACGCGGGATTCATCGACAACGATGATTTCGAATTCCTCGAACTGAAGAACATCGGCAGTGAGCCATATAGCCTGCACGGATTGGAGTTTATCGACGGGATCACCTACGCGTTCGAGCCGGCCATCGGCGGCGGCGGCGCCATGCCGCAAATCGTGCTTACCGAAGTCGGCACCGGCACGCCCGGCTACTTCGAAATCCAAAACGTCTCGTCAGATTACCTCGACACGCGCGGCTGGCTTGTCGTAGCCAACGACGCCATCGACTACACCATCCACGCAATCCACGCTCCGCCTTGGTCCTTCCCAGCGTCGGTCGACACCGGCGAAATACTTACCCGTCCCGACACGGGAGAGGACAACATCTTCTGGAGAACGGGCGAGCAAGGCTGGTTGATGATCCTCGACGGCCTGGGCAATGTGGCCGATTTTGTCATCTGGGGATATGGGGCCGCGGATATCGCAGCGTTTGATATCACCGTCGGCACGTTCTCGGGGAATCCCGTGGATTTCGCCTGGGACGGCGATCCGATTCCCGCTGCCGGAGGATCCTATGCGTACCTGCAACGAACGGGCAACTCCGATCACGACGATGCGGCCGATTGGGTCTTCGGCAACACGACGTCCCCGGACTCGCAAAACTCCGGAATGACGATCCCCTTCGTACCGGGTGAAGGTCTTTTCCGGCCCGGCAACTACCTCATCCTGGCGAAGGTCCCGGAGGCATTTCGGTTCCGATACGGCGATCAGTTCGACGTGATCGGCCCTTATGTCGGAAGCCTCAACAACGGCGGCGAACGGATTATTCTTGCCGGCGGATACGGCACGCCGCTGTTCGACTTCGAGTACGGCGATTCGGGCGATGCCGGTTGGCCCAATCGGGCCGACGGCCGCGGAGCGACGCTTCAGATGGAAGACTTGACGACGCTTCCGACAACCAATGTCGAGCGAAAAGCCTATCTGGAAGACAGCGACAACTGGCTCTCCAGCAGCGAGTATCTGGGCAATCCCGGCACGACCGGCGCGCCGGCCTATCAAGGCGTGGTCGTCAACGAGGTGCTCACCCATACCGTCGACCCGCTAGTCGATGCCATCGAGTTGTACAACCCGACGGCCGAAGATGTCAATATCGGCGGATGGTGGCTGAGCGATTCGAGTAAATACTACCTCAAGTTCCAGATTCCCGCCGACACGATCATCCCCGCCGGAGGATACGTCGTCTTCCGCGAGGGCCATTACGACGAGTCGGGTGTGATGCTCTACGACCAGCAGATCGAGTTTGGCGGGCCCGATCCGGCGGTCGACGAGGACTTCGCGCTCAACGGCACCCGCGGCGAGGATGTGTGGCTGTTGTTGGATCCGGGCGACGGCAGCTCGCTGCGGTTTGCCGATCACGTCGAGTTCGGTACGGCCCTGGAAGGCGAGTCGTTCGGGCTTTGGCCCAATGGTGAAGGTGATCTCTATCCGATGGTCACCCGAACCTTGGGCGACGACAACAGCGGCCCGCGTCCACCCCAGGAGATCGTCATCAGCGAGGTGATGTACAACCCGATCGGCGACGACGACCCGGACGAGTTGGAATTCATCGAGGTTTACAACACCACGGCGGGGCCCATTGACCTGACTGGCTGGCGGTTGCGCAAGGGATTCGACTACGACTTCGCACCCGGCACAATAATCAATGCTCAGCAGGCGTTGGTGATTGCCGCGTTCGATGCGAGTGATCCGGCCAAGCTCGCCGCTTTCCGCGCCGCTTACTCCATTGGCCCGGAAGTCGTGGTCTTGGGCAACCCGAACGACAGCCTGAGCGACACGGGCGAACGGATCCAACTTCAACGTCCCGACACCCCGCCGCCGAACGACCCGCTCTACGTTCCCCACGTGATCGAGGACGAGGTCGATTACCTCAACACGTGGCACAATTCAACCGACGGTAACGGCGACTCGCTGAACCGCACCGCTCGCACTGCCTGGGGTAACGCCTCGACCAGTTGGAATGCCGCCGCGCCGACGCCCGGCGATGCTTTGCTTGTCGAAGTGACCGAAGTGACAGGGCGCTACGTGTTCTACAACAACTCGTCGTTCGGCAGCACAATCGCCTCGGACAAGATCGCGTTGCGGCCCGGTGAGCAAGCCGACTTCGACAACTACACAAGCTACGTCCGCGGGCTTAACGGGATCATCATCGACGTCTCGGGATTGGTCGATCCGGGAGCGATCGACGAAAGCGATTTCACGCTGAAGGTGGGCAACGACAACACGCCGGGAGATTGGGCGGATGCCCCCGCACTGGCCAGCTTCGACGTGATCGCCAACCCCGACGGCGCCAGCCGCATTGTGCTGACTTGGCCCGACCATGCCATCCAGAACACTTGGCTGGAAGTGACCCTACTGGCCACGGACGACACCGACCTGGAGGCCGACGACGTGTTCTACTTTGGCAATGCGATCGCCGAGACGGGCGACTCCCCTGGCGTGACCGCGGCCGACGTGCTGGCAACCCGCCAGAACCCGCATCCCTTCTTCGATCCGGCGGAAATCGATAACCCGTACGATTTCAACCGCGACCGTCGCGTTAATGCGATCGATACGCTAATCGCCCGAAACAACCAAACGTGGTCAGGCACCGAGTTGCCGTTGCTCGATCTAACGCCCGCCGAGGGTGCGGCGGCCGTGAAGCTTGCCATCGAGTCGACCGATTGGCTCCAGCAGGTGGAGCCGTCAAAGACCGAGTCCGCACATAAAGGCACGGCCGTAAGTCGAGCAATCGACAAGCTGTTGGAAGACGACTGGAAGTAACAACTCAAACTGTAAACGCCACCACGGGGCTTGTCCCGAATGGCACGTAGTTAAGCGCAAACCATTGAGCCAAAAAGGGTTAAGCACTGCTATCACATCATCGCATTCACTCGCGCGAAACGACGCAGTTTATCGAGTTGCTTACCGAGCCGTGCTAGATTGACAGCGACCTCGCAATGACCAGAGTGACTGCACTGCAATGACAGCATAGTTAACCATAGAGGTGCGCTGAATCGTTTTTTGGCGCGTGGGTCGTCGTGCCTCGACCCACCCTACGTATTCTCAGGATCGTGCAAGACTATTCAACACTTTTCTCCTACTCTTCTGTAGTTGAACGAAAGTAAAGGGTGCTCGGGTTTTCTCTTGTTCGAAGCAATCTCACTTTCTTTTCGCTTTTCACTTTCTCTATGTCGTCGAGCGTCCACGACTTGTCGAACAGCGGTTTCTCCGGTCCATAGAGGCGGAAAACGAGGAAGAACTCTTCGCCGGTAGAAACCCAGTTGGACTGCATGCCCTCGGGTGCCTTGGGCGCGAAGTAGATGTCGATCGACCCGTCGTCGTTCTGCTGCATGGCGTCTGCATCCTTCGACGACAGTCCCACGCGATCGACGCCTTCGACGAAACCCTTGGTCTTCATGCTGTAGACGATCACCGACCAGAAGTCCTTGGCAGGCGTGTCTTTCGGGACTCGCAAGCGATAGGTGGAAGTCCCATCCATCAACTCGCCGCCCTTGTCGCGCAGGCCCACAAGATAAAAGCTGCCGCCGCCGAGAATCTTGGGTAGGTAGGTTCCATAGAAATAGTATTGGGCACGCTCATCGATCAGCACGCGGTCCTCTGTCACAAACGGAAAGCCGGCTTGGGCCTGTTCCCGAGGCAGGTTGAAGACGCTCCATTGCCGATTGTTCCAGTAGGTTGCGAGTGCCCTTGCGGGCGTTGTAAAGCTGTTTTGCAAGTAGGCATAAGCACGCCTCAAGCCCTCCTTCAGAGCGCGAGTCATTTCCGCGTCCGGTTGGAAGAGCTTTCCTTTCTCGATCCCGATGCTGGCCAGCAGCCCCATCATTGCCTTGTCGCGATCCAGAACGGGCTCATTTTGGACGACCGCGTTCAGGTCCTGAAAGAAGGTCATGTCGTAAACCGGCAGCGTGTTCCATATCTTTGGATAAGCATCGATGAATCGCGTTGGCGGCGGATTCTTCGCTTCGGACAGCTTGTAGGTCTTCAGCGTTTTGCCATAAGCGACCGCCTCCTCCAGTGTGCCGCCG
>CAYYOX010000309.1:0-7941 GCA_964473065.1 uncultured Planctomycetaceae bacterium
CGTTTGTCGAGGCGGTCGATCATTTCGAGGCCAACGCCCAGCGCGACGCACTGGTCGAGTGTCACGGCCAATTGCGCTCGGTCGCGTCGACCCTGTTCAACGTAGCCAACAACGTCCGCTGGCTAAGTTCCGGCCCCCGTTGCGGCTTCGCGGAGGTGATCCTCCCCGACTTGCAGCCGGGAAGTTCGATCATGCCCGGCAAGGTCAATCCCGTGTTGTGCGAAAGCGTGATGCAGGCGGGTGCTCGCGTACTGGGCAACGACCAGACGATCGCGGTTTGCGGGGCGACCGGCGGTCAGTTCCAATTGAACATCATGATGCCCGTGATGGCCGACACCGTTTTGGAGAGCATCCGACTGCTCGCCGGCGCGACCGAGGCCTTCACCTCGCGGTGTCTGGCCGAGATGCGGGCGAATCGGGAAGCTTGCGAAGAGGCCATCGAAAAGAGCCTCGCCATGGTCACCGGGTTGAATCCCATCATCGGCTACGAACGGGCGGCCGCTCTGGCCAAAGAGGCCTTCCAGTCGGGCAAGACGATCCGCGAGTTGTGCCTGGAGAAGGACATCCTGCCGAAAGAGCAACTCGACGAAGCGCTCGATCCCAGGCGAATGACGCGCCCACAGTAGATACGGTCGCCAGAACGTGGTCGTAACCCGCAGACACGCCCCACGTTCTGGCGAACGTAGCTACAAACCCACGAATGACCTTGGCTAAGTCCTTCTGTGCCAACGGTTTAGGAAAACTCTCGAAAAAGCGGTGCGAAACGGGTTGCATCAAAAACGAATTACGGTATCCTGGTACTTGGATACTGCTATTATTCGTGGCGGTCGAAACCGTGTTGTCCGAAAAAGGGATGCCTGCCGGGTGAACCGAACTCCGGAGGGAGCTACCGTAGTGTGGGCGAAGTGTTATATTCCTTTCCTGGGCAACGGAGGAGCTATTTCGACGGCACGACATTAGATAGACTAACGGAGATCTTGCTCTTCGGCGTCCCGTCACGGGCGCCGGGGGCTAGCCTCTGGGGCACAACATCACGGACCGGACAGAATACATGCGTCGGTACCAGGTTGAAATCCCTACGGCGGAATACTGGCGGCGGCAGATCAAATGCCAGGACGCCTGTCCCGTGCGCACGGATGCCCGGGGATATGTCAGGGCCATTGCCGCGGGCCACGCCGAGTTGGCCTATCTTATCGCCCGCGGGCCCAATCCCTTGGCCTCGATCTGCGGCAGAGTGTGCGGAGCACCGTGCGAAGCGGCATGTCGGCGAGGCGACTATGACCAGTCGATCTCGATCCGCGCGTTGAAGCGGTTCGTCTGCGACGCTTTCGGACCCGAGGCCAGGCCGGACGGCGGCAAGACGCTGCTGGACTACATCAAGCAGACTTCCGGGCAATATCCGTCAGAAAGATGTAAGGCCGGCGAAGAACTGTTGCCACTGTTGCAGTCCTTGACCGACGGACGGATCTCGCTTGTCAAGAACAAGAGCGTGGGTATCGTCGGCAGCGGGCCGGCGGGCCTGGCGGCCGCTCACGATCTGGCCCTGTTGGGTTTCTCGGTCACGATCTACGAGATGGAGTCCGTGCTCGGCGGGATGCTCGCCGTGGGGATCCCCCAATATCGGCTTCCCCGAGATCTGATTAAGGCCGAAGTGGAGACCATTCTTGCCCTGGGCGTGGAGCCGGTTACGGATTGCTGCGTGGGGAGTGATGTGTCGCTGCCCGAGCTGCGCAAGCGGCACGATGCCGTGATCATTGCCGTGGGAGCGAAGCGATCGCGGAAGTCACCCTATCCGGGCAGTGATGCGAAAGGCGTTCTCGGCGGCGTGGAGTTCCTCAGGGACGTTGCCTTGGGCACTTCAACGCCACTCGGTCGGCGGGTGGTAGTAGTCGGCGGTGGCGACGCTGCCATGGATTCCGCCCGAACCGCCTTGCGCGTGCAAGGCGGCGAAGAGGATGATGCCGGCGAACAAGGCGAACACTATTTGGCCGTCGACGCGGCCCGTGTGGCCTCACGGTTCGGGGGGCGGGAGATCAACATCGTCTATCGCCGCAGCCGGGCCGAAATGCCGGCCGTCAAATCGGAAATCTACGAGGCGGACGAAGAGGGTATCCACTTTCATCTGCTGACCAATCCGGTGAGCATCGAGAAGAACGAGCGCGGTGAAGTACGGGGTATTTGGTGCGAGAAGATGGAATTGGGCCAACCCGACGCCAGCGGCCGCCGGCGGCCGGTCGCGATCGAGGGGTCGAACTTCTTCATGGAATGCGACAACGTGCTGATCGCCATCGGCCAGGCCTTCGACGTCTCCTTTGTCGACCCGAAACGCGACGGGCTTGTTCTGACCGAATGGGGAACGATCGAGTGTGATGCCCAAACCGGGACGACCGCGGCCGAGGACGTTTTTGTGGCCGGCGATCTGGCCCACGGGGCGAAGTTGTTGATCCATGCGGTGGCTTCCGGAAAAGCGGTGGCGCGTGCGATCTACGAGAAGTTCACCCAGCGGCCGATCACGGCGGAGTCCATGCAGTTGCATTTCCCGTTGCCCGTGTATGAACGGGAGCCCGGCTACGAAAAGCACGACCGGCTCGATCCCCGCACGATACCGCTGGACAAACGTTTTGCCGACGCGGATCGCCCCGTCGAGTTGCCTTTCACGCCGCAGCAGGCCCTTTGCGAGGCGGGGCGATGTTTCGATTGCGGGGTGAATACGATCTTCGACGGCGGGCGTTGCATCCTGTGCGGCGGGTGTGTGGACGTTTGTCCGCAGAATTGCCTGCGAATCGTCTCTTTGGATCAGATGGCAGAGTACAACCCGCTTGGCGACGGCGGGATGAAAGACGTTACTTCGGCACAGTTGGGCGATGTTCCGCCTGAGGCGGCTTCGGCGATCATCAAGGACGAGACGATCTGCATTCGCTGCGGTCTGTGCGCCGAGCGATGTCCCAGCGGCGCGATTACTATGGAACGCTTGAGTTTCGAGGAGAAACCGCGATGTCAAACGAGCTAGAACGCGAAACGGTTTCGCGGCACGATTTTTTGAGCACAGCCGGCGTAGGCTCGGCTGTGGCGGCGATCGCTTTTTCCACGATCGGCATGTTGCGGCTACCCAAGCCGCGCGTATTGCCCGACGTGTCCAGCGTGATTCGGTTGGGAAAGCCGTCCGAGTTTCCACCTGGCACGGTCGCCATGCTGCCGAAGCAGAAGATTTGCGTGATAGCCAGCGAGGCGGGCGTCGCTGCGGTGTCGTTGGTTTGCACGCATCTCGGCTGCATTCTGAAACGAACGGAAGCCGGGTTCGATTGTCCGTGTCACGGCTCGAAGTTCGATCCTCGGGGTAAAGTTCTGGCGGGCCCGGCGCCGCGCGGACTGCCGTGGTTCGTCGTTTCCCAGGCCCCCGACGGAACGCTGCTGGCGGACCTGACTAGGGAAGTCGCCCCGGAAGAATCCTACAAGGCATCTACTTAAGGAAGTCCCTGCCATGCCCGAATCAATAACGCCCGAATCGACGAGCCTTCTGCGGAACTTCAGAATGCTGCCGCAGAATCTGTGGAGGGCAACCTTCCGTCACGACGCGCCGACATCGGATCGGACGCGGTCGCAGGCGGTGTTTTCCAACTCCATCCTGCACATCCACTCGGTGCGCGTGCATCCACATTCGTTGCGGTTGACGACCACTTGGGGGTTGGGGGTCTCGCTGGTTGCCCAATTCATCATCCTCACGGTCACCGGCGTTTTGCTGATGATCTATTACATGCCGTCGGTCGACATCGCCTACGACTCGATGAAGGACTTGCATTACGTGGTGCCGACGGGGCGTCTGATACGCAATATCCACCGTTGGGCCTCGCACATGATGGTGATCTTCGTGATCCTGCACATGATACGGGTCTTCTACACGGCCGCCTACAAGAAGCCTCGCGAGTTCAACTGGCTGGTGGGGATGTCCCTGTTCGTGCTGACCCTCGCGTTGGCATTCACCGGGTATATTCTCCCCTGGGACCAACTGGCGTACTGGGCCTTGAAGATCGCCGCCAACATTGCCGCGTCGCCTAACGAATTGGCCTATTCCTTGGGGCTACCGAAGGCCTTCTATGTCGGCGATACGATCAAGGAGCTATTGCTGGGATCTTTGGAGCCCGGGCAGGATTCGCTGATTCGGTTCTACACGCTTCATGTCGTCTTCCTGCCGATCCTGGCGGCGATCGCCATCGCGGTGCATATATGGCGAATTCGCAAAGACGGCGGGCTGGCTCGGCCCGAAGGCACGCCGACGCCCGCCGGAAAAGGGACCGCCTCGATGTCGCCCGCCGCAGAACAACCCGAGCAGGCGACCGGCAAGACCTACGGCCTGATGTGTGTCGTACCGGACCGTTCGCCCCATACGGGAAAGGATCCCGACGAGACGGTTCCCTCGTGGCCGTACCTCTTGCGGGCGGAACTGCTGGTGTTCATGGTGACGATGCTGGCGTGCGTTGCGTTGGGATTCCTGTTCGACGCGCCGCTGCGAGAAATGGCCAACCCGTCGGTCCCCGAGAACCCGGCCAAGGCCCCCTGGTACTTCCTGGGTTTGCAGGAAATGGTCTCTTACTCGGCCTTTGTCGGCGGGTTTTTGGTTCCCGCCCTGGCTGTGATAGGGCTGGGGTTGATTTCGCTGCTGGATCGGGAGCCGGAACCGGCCGGTGTGTGGTTCAGCGGTACGAAAGGGCGACGCGTCGCGATCCAGGCGGCCATCTTCGGTACGATCACTGCCGTGGCGGCGGTGGCCGTGCCGGTCAACTTCGGATGGATGCGCAACTGGGACTGGCTGCACAACTTGTTCCCCAATATCCCGCAGTTGGCGATTATCATCCTCAACCCGGGCAGCCTGCTGTTGATGGCTTACATAATCTGGTCCCTTGCCGTGACGCGCATCACGCGTTCGACGCGCATGGGGGCGATTGCAATGTTTACGTGCTTCGTTGCGGGCTTTGTGATTCTGACCTACGTAGGCACGTTCCTGCGGGGTCCAAACTGGGACTTCTACTGGAGTGAGAGTCAATGGCCGGCGCATTGAGCTAACAGCTCGGGGCCCAGGCCATTCGCAGTTTTCAAAGGAGTAGTCGCGCATGGTGGAAGTGGATATCAAGACCATCGACCGGCGGGTCAAGTGGTGGTTGCTTGTAAGCAGTCTGGCCACGCTGGCGCTGATGATCATCGCCGCACTGCAGGAAAACGTCTACCCGCAATGGCGGCAGACTAGGACCGAGTACGCCGAGATCCTGCAACAAAAGGCCACCGATGATCGGGGCCGGATGATCGCCGATCAGTTCGAGATCGGACTGGATCAGAACGTCCTGCCGGAGTTGCGCAAGGTGGATCGGTGTATCACCTGCCATGCCGGAATCGACGATCCCAGGATGGCCGACCAGGACGAGAATAAGCCTTTCCGAACGCATCCGGGTGATTTTCTAGTGAACCATCCGCCCCAGAAATACGGCTGCACGATCTGCCATCAGGGCCAAGGCCGGGCCACCATGCTGCCGGACGCCCATGGCGAGGTCCCCTTTTGGCCGACCCCATTGCTGAAAGGATCGATGGCCTATACCTCGTGTGGCCGCTGCCATTACGAGAACGATCTGTACGGCGGCGAAGCGGATCTCTACGGCTCGAGCTTTCGCACCGAGCAGGTCACCCGCGGCGAGTTGGCCTCGCACGTCGCCGGCGCCGAGGCCATCGCCCGGGGCAAGCAACTGGTAATCACCCACGGCTGCTTAGGGTGCCACAAGTATCGCGACCGGGGCGGTGTGCTGGGGCCCGACATTACCCACTTGGGCGAGAAGACGGTGCACGACTTCGATTTCACGCACGTCAGCGGCGTTCGCAGCGTGCTGAACTGGTTGACCAGCCACTTCAAGTCGCCCGCGGCCGTCGTACCCGACACGTTGATGCCCGATCTGGGACTCACGGACGATGAGGCCCAAGATCTAGCCATCTACATGCTCAGCCTGAAGCAGAAGCTGGGCGCCTCAGCTTACACGCCCATACCGCGCCCGGTCGACCCCACTCCGGCCGACGGAGATACGCTGTATTCGATGTATTGCTCATCGTGTCACGGATCGGACGGCGTGGGGGCGGTTGCCCGCATGGCCGGCGATTCGCAGTCGCCCGATCTGGAAGCCATCGACCGCCCCCGCGAGCTGTTGACGCCTTCCTTGCGCAACGGCGACACCTTGGCCGTGGCTAGTGATGACTATCTACGCTACATCATCAAACACGGCCGTTCGGGGACGGGGATGCCGGACTGGGGCGGCGACGGCGGACTTTCCAGCGAAGAAATCGATCGGCTCGTGGCGGCTATCCGCGATTGGCAAGCTCCGGGACCGCCGACCGAAAGCATCGCGGCCCGACGCGGCAATCCGGCCAAAGGTCGCGACATGTACCGAGTCCGATGCACGGGATGCCACGGCGGGCAAGGCGAAGGCGGCATCGGCGTCAGTCTTAGGGCGCCCTCTTTCCTGGCCATCGCTTCCGACGAATTCCTCCGCGACGCGATTCTCGACGGGCGACCCAATACGGCCATGCCCAGTTGGAAGGAACTCACGGCCGACCAGACCAGCGACCTGATCGCCTATATCCGTTCCTGGCAACCGCCGTCGCCGAGCGTCCCGACGGTGGTCGCCCGCTTGGCTGAAGCACCCATCCCCTCGCCCCAATCGTTCGACGCGGGCGAAATCCTCTATCGCGTCAATTGCGGCAACTGTCACGGACCGGACGGCGCCGGGGCCCTGGGACCTTCGCTGCGGACCGACGAGTTCCTCTCCCTGGCCGACGATCACTACCTGGCTACAGCCATCCTCGCTGGCCGACCCGATACGGCCATGCCCGCCTGGAAACACTTCTCCGAGAAGAATGTCCTCGACTTGATCTACTACCTTCGGGGTTTCAACCGGGGTAACCGCCGGCTAATTCCATCCTATAGGGCTCACGGTGATTGGGACCGCGGGCAGGTTCTCTTCGAGGGGATCTGCAGCGGCTGCCACGGCCGGTATGCCGAAGGCGGCACCGCGTCGCAGTTGGCCAACCCCACGTTCCTCGATACGGTCAGCGACGCGATGCTGCGAGAGTGGATCAGTTTCGGCAAGCTCGGCACGCCCATGCTGGCGTTTCTACGAGGAGAACAGGGCATGGTTGATTTGTCCGAATCGCAGATTGAGGACATCGTGACCTGGCTGCGACGTCAGCAGGGACAGCCGCGGATGGTGACCGCGCGGCCCGGCATGGGAATTCCCGCCTTGGGGGCCGAAATCTATGCCGAACACTGCTCCGAATGTCACGGCGCCCGGGGAGAAGGGATCGTCGGTAGCGCGCTGAGCAATCCTCACTTCCTGCGATCGGCCAATGACGGGTACCTGGCCGCCACAATGATCTTAGGACGCGAGGGCACGCCCATGATCTCCCTGGCCGGCGGACAGCAGGGTATGGTGGACCTCAGCGCCGAGGACGTAGCCAACGTCGTGGCCTGGCTGCGAACTTGGGAATTCAATCCGCCGCCGAGCGAAGCTTCACCGCAGCCCGTCTCCGAGGCGGACCAACGCAGCGGCAAGGTGCTCTACGCGGGCCATTGCATCGGCTGCCATGGCAATCAAGGCCAAGACGGCTGGGCGCCGGAGCTCAACAATCCGGAATTCCTCACCGCCGCCGGCAACGGGTTCCTCCGGGCAACCATCGCCCGAGGACGCAGCGGCACCGCCATGCGGCCCTTCGGCAAAGGCAGCGGCGGGCTAGCCCCGCTCAGCGGCGAACAAATCGAAAACCTAGTCGGCTACATCCGTAGCTGGGCGAACAAATAACTAGACTTATGCAAAACGCAGATTCAACCTCCCCTCTCCCTTTGGGAGAGGGGACCAATTCAATCTCCCCTCTCCCTTTGGGAGAGGGGCCGGGGGTGAGGGCATAGAA
>CAYYOX010000310.1:0-7902 GCA_964473065.1 uncultured Planctomycetaceae bacterium
CAGGTGGGACCAAATTCGGCGCCGCCCCCGGTCCGTTTTGAACGCCTATCTCCAAACGGAAGAAGCAAGGGAAGTCGAAACCGGCAAAGCGGAAGAAATCAGCCTAGAAACGTCCCAAAGCCTGATCTCTTACAAGGGACGACTTCTGGATCCGGCACACGTTATCCGCACCGTTAGTGGAATGCAGTCGCGAGTTGCAATCGCGAGATGCGTCGGCCGTCTCAAGCGGTGCCGGACACAATGTCCGGGCCTGGGGATAAAGGCTCCTTTGGTGACACGCGTGTCTTTTATTCCTCTTCTGACCACAAGTATGCCTGCGGAATCCTGGGTTGCAGAATACTTGTGCCGGGTGCACGTTTCTTGTCTCTTCGGGCTGTGCGTTGAGGCGTCCATGTTGCGTTCAAGTTTTTATTTCTCTTAGCGTGTCTGACCCTCACACATCATCCGCCGGAGTTCGGGACCATTTAGCTTGTGAGCCACGTTAGCGGACCGGATTACTTCGGCAAGTTTACCTTTCTGACATTCTTGATAAGAGGCAAGCTGTTCGTGTCAGGTTCCTCAACATCGAATTGCACGAACTTGACAGGAAATCCCCGAATACCACAGGCATCACAAAGCTCATGGAATGGTGCCCAAGCATCTTTTCGAACCTTGCCCTTTGTTCGCTTTCCCGGTTTTCCAATACAGCGATTCCAGTATTCGGTAGGGGCAATTCCGATTATCGGGACTTGCAAAAGCGGATATGGGGCCACGAATTGCTTAGACTGAATGGTCACAACAGAATTCCATTGATTCCTCAGAGTGCCCTCATTCCACGCTCGCCGCACCGCCACTGCATACGCCAAGCCCTCGATTAGCATGCGCAGTGGTGTGTCCGCCGCTCGTTGTTGTTTCAATTCCAGAACGGTGGGCAATCCCGTTTCCGTTGTGCCAACAAGGTCAAGTTTTCCCCCAAATTTGTCTGCCCTGCGACCCTGAAGAGGCATCTGGAATGTCTGAATGTGTCGGCAAAGGCCGGGGAAGAATTGGCGATCATGCTCTGCTACAGCTTCAGCACGCCACTGCCACCAAATCGCCTTTTCTAACAGCCGTTCACGCACCTGAGGACGGGGGCCCTTCTTCCTGTTGAGTTCATACGACTGTTTGCGACAGGGAGCGACTGCATACGTGTGTTCCAACTTGATATTAAGAACTTCCAGCATTCGTTCCGAGTGCTGTTTCATGTACGTAAGCTGATTAACTGGTCCCACGAGTTGGTGCAATCCCTTCGCGCAGTCGATTGGAAGCATCCGCCTCGAAGGCCGTGCTGGAACGCTGGCGGGTGGTCCAGCGCCGGTCAGGTTGGACGAACGGTTGAGCTTCTCTATCTCTCTCCTATGAAATGGGACATCCTTTAATGAGTGGTAAGGAGCGTCCTTCCAATGATTGCTTTTCGTCTGGAGCAATTTGAGGATCTGGCTCAGCCTGCGCCCGCGGTCTTCCTTTGGCGGGTTGAGTCGAAAATCACGCAGGCAAGCTGCACCATTCTCTTGGGCGAACAGGTGGAGCCAGCTATTCGGCTCAATTTCCCGAATGTAAACATAGCGTCTCATGTCAGTGTCTCCTCGTGTTAGATTCTCCACCACTCCCCATCTTCGTGGACTTCAACGTTCTCGAAAAGCTCGACGTAGCGAGCCATGCTCGACGCAGGCTCTACCGATACTCCCTCGTCTTCATCATCATCGCTTCGGCATCGAACGCCTCAGCGTCGAATTGCCTGGTCACGGACGCCAAAGAACGCTGCCCTCGAATGCAACGCTGTCTTGGTAATCTGCGTTGCGTACGACTCATGGACTTGATTTTCAATCCCAGCACAGACTAGCATCCTGAAATGAAAGGCCGTCCCGCTCGAACCAGCCACACTGCCATTGGTCCTCCCCCCATTCACCGCGTAACTGGGCAATCCTCGTCAGGAAACAACAGTTTATGCCCTGCAGGGTGCGTCTGCAAGTGTCCCTGCCACCTAACTCTTGAGGGGACTTGAGGATGCTATGGTTAGGCAAGAGCGACTCCCAGCGTCAACACCCCCTTGTCGCGGAATATCGATATCCGGGCCGTTTGAAGGCGGCCATTTCCCATAGTGAAGTGATAGGTACGGCGGTTGCCCAGATTGCCGTTCATTGGAGAAACTATGCCGACATCGTATGGATTCTCCGAAAAAACAGCCGGTGGTTCACCCGAGCTGAGCGGGTAGCCGTATTGCCTCGGGCAGGAAGGTTTCTCACGTCAGGTTGCCTTACTGAGTGGGCACATCCCGCAACGCCACGATCATCTCCCTGTTGATGAATTCAGTCGCATGTACGTGAGTCATACTGGCTACCTGCCTCCATTTCGCCGGTCTTGCGTGAACTCGGTAAATCAGGTGTGCAAGGTACAGCCCCAAAAGACCAGCTTGTTCTGGCTTGGTGTCTGAAGCAGCATAAACTATCGTTACGTGCGTCGGTGGATCAAGTAGCTCTTTCTCGAAAGGCCAGGTGTCTGCATCTCCGGGAGACACAAACAGCCACCAGTGTATCAATGGATTGTCACGAAAGGCTAGACTGCGTTGCTTGCAAAATCGCAACAAGGCAACGCTCTCGCAGCACACCGGTCCCTCGTTGTCGTCACCCGCTGCCATGAGCTCTGCCAACTCCTCCTCCTCTTCGGGTACACTATAGTAGGTTGCAAGAGTCTCTGCAATTCGCGCGGTCCGAGGAACTCCTTCGCTTTGGCAACTCCTCCGCGGGACGGGCGAAGCATTTCTGTGGATAGACGTCTCTTCCCAGCCTGCCCGATTCAGGATCACCACTCTCTCCGGAGGGATTGGGAAAAGTCCATCCTTGACGGCCTGCCATGAAGCCGGGCGGCCAAGGAGTTGTGGGTAACGAAGGGCTGCAAGGAGCCGCTTAGACTTGGCCGATGGGGAGGCGATGATACGTCGGCAAGTGACTGGGGCACTTGCCGCCGTTGCCAACCCCGATGAGGCGAGTCCTAGGCTCATGCCCACTCCTGCAGCAAGAAACCTCCGTCGATTAACCAGTTGAAAGCTGTTCGCATTTATGGTGTTGCGGCTTTCGTGATCTCTATTGTCCATAATCCTCATACTCCAAAGGTTACGCGTTTGAAAAGACCATCAGTATCACACGGTGCGACTGGCCTCATTTCCGACAGCTAGCTGCCGTAGAATTGATACTTTTTGAAACAGCAGGGCAAACAGGTAAGGTGGAATCAGCCCGGTGTATGCCCCATAACACCATCCTGACATTGGCTCCCACATCTTCCGGATCTTCCTCAAGGGTTACATCGCTTAGAGGGGGGAGGATTGTAGGGAGAAACAGGTAACTCCCATTCAATGCACTTCAGGATCATGAGGTTCCTCCACGGCTACTAAACGAATCTTCCGTTCAAGGGCCTCAGCTATCTCAGCCAATTCCGCGTTGCGATTGATCGCCTCTTGGCGAGTCTTCCACGGAAGCTCAAATGGAACTTTGGGTTCTTCAGGACAAAGAGTTAGGCGCTCCTTGTCCCATATCCAAATGATGTTAAAGATCTCATGTTCCTTGAGTCCTAGCTCTTTGAGATAAGCATGAGCTGGAATCGGATGATCAGTCCCTAAAAAACCCGACTCATAACCGTAATGGGCTGTAAACGATTGTTCAGCTGATGTTAAGTGGCTCATTTTCTCTTCCCCAGGCTTGGACTTCCAATTTTCCCGCGTTCTATGATTGAGCTTTACCCATATACCCGAAGGAAGGCTCGAATGCTCAGGCTGATTAGATATAGATACCAGAAGCCGGTGACCACTGTGGGTCAGTGCCCTCGGCTAATCTTCATGTATTTCCAGAGCGAGCCGATGTTTTTGAACGATGAGTTCCCGAAGTTCCCTTGAGTATTTGCCACCGCTCGTTTGCGAGTACGGCTGCTCTGACCCACAGTTGGCATTCACGGCGGGTATAGGTATCCATGAGGCACTCGGACAGAAACCCGAATTAAGGGAGTTACACAGGTGGCAAAACAGAAACCGGTCCACGAAATCCGGGTTGGGCGGATCAAGGCCACGATCTGGGAGAATGAGACCGAGCAAGGCACGCGGCATACTGTCACGGTCAGCCAACTGTACAAGGAAGGTGACGAGTGGAAACAGTCGGCCAGCTTTGGCCAGGAGGACTTGCAGATGGTGGTCAATGTTGTCGATCTGGCCGATACCTGGATTTTCGAGCAGGCCTGGTAAGGGGCCAAAAGATCTTACCCGGGAGTCTTCGGTAATCGAGGAAACTCGTTAGGGCACGGAGGCTCTGTCCCACTGTTGACAGTGCGATGGGCTACCATCAAGTTCCCGGTCACGATACCATGGAGCCAACGAGAGCTTACGCTAACCTGAAGGCACGGCATCCGGCCGAATGTGAAATGGCATTGGCAACCGTTCAAGCCGAGAACTGAAAGGGCAACCATGGCGAAGAAACGCAATCGCAAGAAGACTCCGAAGACGGAAAACACGGGAAAACCATCGACGGGAAAGAAGCCCATCAAGAAGCGACCCGATCGAGACCGCCGGGTGCGGCAGAACGAGCGGATGGCCCGAGTCCTCAAGACCTTGGAGTTGATCCAAAGCCGCGGCCGATGGAATGCCAAGGCAATCGCCGAGGAGATCGGGTGTTCGCAGCGGACAGTATACCGGGACCTCGAAGTCCTGGAATTTTCCGGCGTGCCGTGGTACTTCGACGAAAACGACCAATGTTATCGGGTTCGGCCTGACTATCGATTTCCCGTGTTCGGCTTGACGGAGGAGGAAGCATTAGGGCAAGCTCTGGCAACCGCCCTGACAAACACCCCAGGCTTGGATGTCAGCCCCGGTGCTGCTCCAACCACCCAAAAACTTCAAGTGACTTCGCCGGAAGGGATCAAGGAGGTTTTGGCGGATGCCTCAGAACTGATATCTGTCCTGGGTTTGAAACTGGCCGACCACAGCAAGCATCGCGAGGCGATCAAGACGGTGCAGTTTGCCCTGCTGGAAGAGCGGCAGATCACCGGACAGTACGAGAGCCCCTACGAATCCGAGCCGGTCAAGCTAAATCTGCATCCCTACCGACTCTGCCTAGTCAAGAACGCCTGGTACATCATCGCAAGACCGGGTGATTCCGAAGAGCCGAGAACGTACCGAGTGGCCCGATTTAAGACGCTACGAATGTTGGACCAGCCAGCCGATGTGCCCGAGGACTTCGACATCAAGGAGTACTTCGGTGACGCCTGGGCCGTCTTTCGGGGCGATAAGACCTACAAGGTCGAAATCCGCTTCACCCCCGAGGCAGCCAAGATCGTGACCGAAACGGTCTGGCACCACACCCAGAAGATCAAGGCTCACAAGGATTGCAGCGTCACCCTGACATTTCGCGTTGATGGCCTGGAAGAGATCCGCAACTGGGTCCTCGGTTGGGCTGGCAGTGCCAAGGTCGTCAAGCCGACGGAATTACGCGATCTGGTTGTCGAGAAACTCCAGGCTGCCCTAGAACTGCACCGGGAATAGGCCGTCGCCCCCAGGCTGCATTTGAAAATCGACCGTTTTTCGACGTGTCTCACGCGTCACGGGTTTTGAACCATATACATATACTGGTCACCGACACGAGCGGCGATCACTCCGTTGATGTACAAGTGCCGGATTCGGTGATCTCCTCGAATCCGCAGGACGGCCAAGACGGGCGTGCATTGCATGTCGGCAACTTCGGTACATCTAATGAGCCACGGCTCGGCGCGCCCCCAGGTAGAATGGAAATGACGAGCCGGGCATTGAAGCCAGCCAGTAGTGAACAGGCGGCGGACAATATGTTTTTTGACCGTCGAAGGATGAGCCTTCGGCGATTATTGTGAAGTATCGACAACATCAAGGGGAAGACGCAAGGTCGGAGAAAACCGAAGAATCGTCACGGATGGCGAGACCAGTTTCTGGATTGACAGTTCGCATTCCGGGTTGAAGCGGTTTCCCAGTATTACTGCACAAAGTGCATCTTTGACCGACACGTATACTGGACCATCATTAACGTCACAGAGAACCCATCGATATTCGCGTTCGTCCCTCCAGTCCAAGCGTTTGAAGAAGAACTCGGCTACGTGGTTCCGTTCGACATGGGAATCTACCACGGACTTAATACCGTGCTCTGTGACCTCTTCCCAACTCAATAGGAACGGGTCAGAGGATTTGCAGTTCTCAATCGCTCCGTAGCGAACGGGGCCTGAATAGAACTTGAACGATTCCGCTGTTGCCAGGGCTGTCGTCGTTTCGTTTAGGCGTTCCCTGTTTAGAACCAAGCATACCCCCGAGTGGTTCGCTGCGTACTGTGCCCACATCCGCATTCGGTAGAACCCTCTGTCCTCATGCTGACTATGGAAGGGCACAACGGTTCCTTCCGTCTCGGCCATGCTGTTCAACAGATCCCCATGTTCGTGTGAATTTGGATCGCGACTGCAACACAGAACGAATGTGTTGTTCAGAAGGGTGACTGCTTGCTTCGCAGCGTTCTTGAATTTGCCATCCTTTGGGCAGGTGGGCCCGTAAAATGCAACACGTTTCCGTTGTTCGACCGGGTCGTTGACATCACGCAGGTCGCTAAACCGGAGTCGGCCCGAACTTAGAATCAACAACGCGCTGTGCAAAGACATGTAGTGGTAGACGCAGTGGTCACTAACTTCATAGCCGTCCCAATATGTCATGATGTTTTCCTTTGTGCAACTCTCTCCCCACAGCTTGTTTCGCACGTGGGTGGCGGGCTACATTACCGCCTACAACTCTACGTCAAGAACAAGCCAGTGTCTTCCGTATAGCTGACGATGACGGCATTTATGGGGCACACGGTAGGGCATCGTGCCGAGTTTGCAGCTTTCCAAGCGAAAGGGCTCCGGCTGCATCACGCGACCGGGTCTTCTGGCCACGTGTCGCTAAAGCTCCTCGATCACATCGGCCGACGCATCGAAGCTGCACAGGTGGGCCAAGAAGGTGCAGTGGGTTTATGCCCACGTCATTTTTGACGGCAGAACAGGACAAAGCACCATTCCATCCTGTCTGCGCCGCTTTGACAGACCCACTGCTGTCAGTTCCTTCGGGTATGTTAGCCTATCGAAGGCTGGTTCCTGCTGCCAGCGTCATGAGGGAGCTATTCGGTTCCGAACCGCGGGTCGTTGGTGCGGATCTCGTTGGAATCCTTGATGAGCCTCTTGCAGGCAAGTAATCAAGAAGATTTGCTGGAAGGTGCGTTATGAACAAAGTCGAGTTTCAGTGTCCGCAATGTGGGAGCAGGCACAAGGCGAACCAAAGCACGGTGGGCGTGAAGGTTCGCTGTCTTAAATGCTCACACCCATTCACCGTACCCGATCGCACGGCAGTCATCGATGTCAGGCCGATGGCAGATACGGCCGAGGAATACAAGATCGCCGAAGAATACAAGGAGTGTCCATTCTGTGCCGAGGAGATTCTGACAAAAGCCATCAAGTGTAAACACTGCGGAAGTATGGTGGTTCCGTCCGGGTTGCCTGCAAGCATGAACGATCCCAGGTCCAAAACCAGTCGGAGCCCGCTTAAACCGAAACGGCGGACCGACATCTTCGCTGTGATATGTTTTGCCGCAGGACTGGTGAGCATCTTCTTTTTGCCGATCCTGCTCATGCCGACCTGCTACATCTGCGGCATCGTTTCGTATTACCGGCTGAAAGAGAACCGACACCTCAAAGGCCAGGCGTTACGGATCGTGGGCTGGGTATTCGGAAGCATTTCGTTTCTGTATCTGCTTTGGATCTACCAAATCGGTCCTTTCTCGTCACGGTGATGACATCGGGGCGAGATGGCGGGTTTAGGGAGAACGGGCTGGCAGTACGGGGCTGCTTCCTCGTCAAGAG
>CAYYOX010000311.1:0-3816 GCA_964473065.1 uncultured Planctomycetaceae bacterium
CCGATTCTACCGCCTGGAACCAGTTTTGACGAGTTGACTCCCATCGCACCAATGCTCAAAGAAAAAATCCCCAAACTGATCCTGGCCAGCCGATCGCCCCGACGGCGTGAACTCCTCACCGCCGCCGGCTACCTGTTCGAGGTCCACGAGCCGAGCGACGAGGCCGAAAGTGGCGCCCCCAACGACGAATCGCCCTCGGAACTGGTCGCCCGATTGGCCTACCAAAAGGCGGACGATGTGGCTCGACGACTGGGCAGAAAAGTCGACGGGGGTCTGATTCTCGGCTGCGACACGGTGGCCGAATGCGACGGGCAAATCCTCGGAAAGCCGGATGACATCGACCACGCCCGACAGATGCTGAAAACGCTCAGCGGCCGAGGGCATCACGTCTACAGCGGCGTCTGCCTCTGGAAAATCCCCGACGGCCAGCCCGACGTTCGAGTGGCCCTAACCGAGCTTCGCATGGACCAACTCACCGACAACCAACTCGACGAATACCTAACCAGCAACGCCTGGCAAGGCAAGGCCGGCGCCTTCGGCTACCAAGACCGCCTCGGCTGGGTCCACGTCGTCCAGGGCAGCGAGTCAAACGTAGTCGGCCTACCCATGGAACTACTAGCCGAAATGATCGAAGCCGTTTAGGGCGACGGCGCAAGGTCGAAGGGCCAAGTACGGAGTTTTCAACGGTTAATTGTCAGTTTCTTGAGATTAAGCGATTGGGTTCGAGTAACGGCAGCGATTGACAAAACTGAACCGGCCACATCCAAGGTGTAAAACGAAAGCCTTCCCCACATACTGGTCTATGCACCCCCCGCCAGGGCGTCAATGCAAGGGTAGGTGCCCGGAGTGCGCGCAGTTTTATGGAGAAAAACAGCCTGAATCCATCCAAGAAAGGGTTTTTATTCCTCGTTTGCGCGATATACTTGCAGTGGAGGCGTCTACTGGCCGAACCTACGGGTAGACAACCATCCAAGGGACGGACCGATGTTGATTGAATTTCGAGTTGAGAACCACCGATCGCTGCGGGACGAGCAGGCGCTGACGTTGGAAGCAGGGCGGATCGGAGAGTCCTCCGACCCACGGCCGCGCAGCGTTGCCGGTCATGGAGAAAAGCTGCTCACAGCAGCCGTGATCTATGGTGCGAATGCCAGCGGCAAGAGCAATGTGCTGACTGCTCTCGCCTTCATGCAACAAGCCGTTATCTCTTCGCAGCGACAATGGGAGCCGGAGGGTGGTATTCCTCGAACTGCGTTTGCATGGGGAAGTAAACGCAATGAATCGTCGATGTTTGAAGCTTCGTTCTTGGTTGGGGGAACCAAACATGTATATGGATTTGCGGTAGACGACGAAGTCGTGCAGGAAGAGTGGCTATTCGCTTGGCCCAACAATCGCAAGCAAGTGTGGTTCGAGCGGGAAGGCGACCGGTTTAAGTTTGGCGAACACTTGAATGGGCCGAACGACTCTGTTAAGGAAGTCACTCGCTCGAACGCACTGTTTCTGTCCGCTGGGGCTCAACTAGGACATAAACAGCTCACGCCCGTTTATGCCTGGTTTCGTGAAATACTCCCCGTAAACATTCCAGGCCACGGATCTCCAGGATTTCACCGGGCGCTTATGCGACAACAGGTGTTCTCTGCGTTTGACGACGAGAAGCCTCCACTTGTTCAAAGTGACGAAGCGGAGGAGACTCTAGTGAAGGGTATTCGGCAGCTACTGAAAGCGGCTGACATCGGTATTGTCGACATAAAGAGGATTGTTGATGAAGAAGAGCACCGCGGTGCGACATTTCAGCGACGGCGACTCCTGCTGCAACACCAAGCCGGCGACGACGATTCTTGGCTGGATTTCGAGGAGGAGTCGGGAGGAACGAAGACACTTCTCCAAATGGCGCCTTCGGTTTTTCGAGCTCTCGATTCAGGAGGGCTCTTGCTTGTCGATGAGTTGGAATCCAGCCTGCATCCTTCACTGGGATTGGCGATTGTGAAGATGTTTAACTCCCCCAAAAGAAACCCCAGAAATGCCCAGATCGTGTTTACGACACATGATACGAACTTGTTGGGCACAACGCTTGGCGAACCGCCGCTACGGCGCGATCAGGTGTGGTTCACGGAGAAGGATAAGGAAGGCGCTTCGAAGCTCTATCCGCTGACGGATTACAAACCCCGCATGGCGGAGAACCTGGAGCGTGGGTACTTGCAAGGGAGATACGGCGCAATCCCGTTTCTGGGCGACATCGCGTGGATAACGGAGTAACTCGCTGTGAGAAAGAGAGACCGAAAACGTCGCCCAGCCCGACCAAAGCCTTTCAAAGACCCCAAGCCGGTTATTCTGATTGTTACGGAGGGCAAAGTAACCGAGCCGGAGTATCTGGACGGATTCGCGAGAGCCATCAAGAATTCGAGAGTCCGTATCAAAGTGCGAGGCGGCGTTGGTGTTCCAAAAACGATTGTTGAATTCGCGAAAGAGCACAAGAGAGAAGCGGACAAACGAGCCCGACTTGAGAAGGACGACAACCTTCGCTATGACGAAGTGTGGTGTGTTTTCGACGTCGACAAGCACGCGAATATCCCGGATGCGAAGCAAATGGCGCGAGACGACGGCATTGAACTCGCAATGTCGAACCCGTGTTTTGAACTTTGGCTTTGGCTGCATTTTGCCGATCAACCTGGGATGCAGCATCGACATGACTTACAGAGCATGATGAAAAGACACATCCCCAACTACGGCAAGGATGTCGATTACTCCAACTACGCCGCCGGATATGACGAGGCAGTTAGGCGGGCGTCGCGATTGGATAAGGATGCCAAGGCGGCCAACGAGGAGGGAAGAAATCCGACAACCGGTATCTGGCGACTGACAGAGAGCATTCGTTCCGGCACCTAATGCTACAACTCTAAGTCGAGTCTCAGCAGGACAGGCTTTCGCTGTCACCTTTTTCCTCTGTATGGCCGCTCTGCGGCCACGATTCGGCGCAACTCATTGTAACAAAACAAGTTCCGCTTCAGCGACGCGGAGCGTCGTGGCATGGCGTTCCCACGCAGAGCGTGGGAACGAGAGGCGGTCTTGGCTGGGATTGCAAGTATCACAGCTTCTGCAAAACAGTGGCACGCGTCATTAAGGGGGGGGGAACGTACCCCAATCCCTTGGGGGTTTTTATTGCTCCCAGCGACAACCGACAATAAGTTGACAAGATAATCTGGTGCAGTTAGGCTAGAGGGTGTGGGGTTAGTGTGATTCCCGCGGGGTGTTCCCTTGCGCGGAGTTTGCCTACACCTTGGATCAAAGAGGCGGGGCGAAACGCTTGCATCGTCGTTGCTCATCTACTGGCGACGCGCGGACGCCCCCGAGGTTTGCTACCCGGAGCTATTGATGGCCGCTAAAGGTAAAGGGGATTATTCCGAAATCCTCGTCAGTCAAGGGATTGTCAGTCCCGACCAACTAGCTGAAGCGCAGCAGATGACCCAGGAATCTGGGATGCTGCTGCCCGACGCATTGACCCGACTGGGATACGCCAGCGGTGAAGACGTAATTCGCGCGATGGCTCAGCAGAACAACTGCGAGTACGTCAATCTCAGCGAGGTCGTCATCCCGCCGGCCGTGGTCGAGTTGGTGCCGGAATCGGTCGCTCGGGAAAACGCCGTGTTGCCGCTATCCCAAAACGACGGCGTGCTGAAGGTGATCATCAGCGACCCGAACGACTACGAGACGATCGACAAGCTACGGTTCATTCTCAACTCCCGGATCGAAATTGCGCTGGCCCCGCGAGAAAGCATCCTCGAAGCGATCAACCGGCACTATGGCCAGACGGTGGGTGAG
>CAYYOX010000311.1:3826-7851 GCA_964473065.1 uncultured Planctomycetaceae bacterium
TGCCGCGCGGTGACCGTAGTTTAACTACACGGCCATCGATTTCACCGAGACCGAGGAAGACGGGGCCGTCGAGGAAGAAGTCGACGAAAGCAGTGCCCCGATCGTTCGGTTGGTTCACATGATTATTAGCGAAGCGGTCCAGCTACGGGCGTCGGATATCCATATCGAGCCGTTCGAGGACCGCATTCGCGTTCGTTACCGCATCGACGGAATAATGATCGAGCGAGACAGCCCCCCCAGGAGACTACTCGGGGCCTTGCTCTCGCGTATCAAGATTCTCTCGAAACTCGACATTGCCGAGCGACGGAGAACACAGGACGGCCGGATCAAGGTCACCGTGGGCGAAAAGGAACTGGACCTGCGGGTGAGCGTCATCCCGACCAACCACGGCCAATCGGTGGTGATGCGGATCCTCGACAAGGACAGTATCAAAGTGGGGTTGCGACAACTGGGATTCTCCGATGACGACCACCGGAAGTTCGACAACCTGATCAACCGCCCCAACGGGATCATTTTGGTGACCGGCCCGACCGGCTCCGGCAAGACGACGTCGCTGTATGCCGCGCTAAATGATCTGAATACTCCGGATAAGAAGATTATTACGGCCGAGGATCCGGTGGAGTATTATCTACCGGGGATCAATCAGGTGGAGATCCGTCACAGCATCGGACTCGATTTTCAACGTGTGATTCGGGCGATGCTTCGTCAGGCGCCGAACATTATTTTGGTGGGCGAGATGCGAGACCTGGAGACTGCCCAGATGGGGATTCAGGCCTCTTTGACTGGACACTTGGTTTTCAGTACACTACATACGAACGATGCGCCCGGTGCCATTACACGTCTGATAGACATGGGGGTTCCTGCATACCTCGTCTCCAGCAGCATCGTAGCCATCATGGCTCAGCGGCTGGTGCGCGTCGTATGCCAGAAATGCAAGGCCCCGTATTCCCCCAGCCAGTCCATGCTGGACGGAGCGGGGATTACACCCGAGATGGCCGCCGGAGCCAACTTCGTCCAAGGAAAAGGGTGCGGAAATTGCCAGGGTAACGGATACCGAGGTCGACTGGGAATCTTCGAATTAATGCTGATGTCCTCGCAAATTCGCGAGTTGGCCTTCAACGAGGCCAACACCGAACAGATCCGCCAAGCGGCTGTCAGCGAAGGAATGACGACCCTCTATGCCGACGGGATAGGCAAGGTCCTACGGGGAATCACGACATTGGAGGAAATCTACCGAGTCGCCAAACGGTCTGACAGTGACTAAGGCACTGACTAAGGCACTCGAGAGGTATATTCAGGCAGGGGGCCTGATATAACACTAAATAGCGTAAGCTGCCTTGACGGGGAGTTGGCAGCAGGCAAGAGGCCATTTGTTGGAGTTTTTTTCAAACTCCCCGAATAATCCACCACGGAATCGATCAGAGGCACGATCTTCCGAGCGGGGAACTCTGGTTCCTCGGTTTGTCGGCTGATGCTTCGAGTCCGAATGGTGGTCCGGCTTGAAGCAAGCTAGGGCCGACATGATGGTTGTGGTGCTTAAGGGCAGCCCCTCGACCCGGCGTCGCTGTGACGACGTCCTGACGACCCGACGCCGCGAACGCCGGATCCAGGCAAGTTGAGGAACTCTGCGCATGGGTACTGTTCTTATTGACAAATTGCTCCATACGGTAATCAACCGGGGAGCGAGCGATTTACACATCACGGTCGGCCAACCGCCGGTGGTCCGTGTTCACGGCCGGCTCAAGAAGCTGGAAACCAAGGTCCTCGAGCCGGACGACACCACGGCCCTGATGAAGAGCATCACGCCGGAGCGCTGCCAGCAGGAGCTCCAGGAAGTGGGCGGAACCGACTTCGGTTTTGCCTTCGGCGACATGGCCCGATTCCGTGTTTCGGTCTTCAAGCAGCGGGGCAACACGGCCATGGTCCTGCGGCAAATCCCCAACGAATTGATGACGTTCAAGGACTTGGGGACTCCGCCCGTGCTGAACGATCTGATTATGCGGCCGCGAGGCTTGATGCTGGTCACCGGTCCGACCGGGTCGGGCAAGTCGACCACCTTGGCCGCGGCGGTTGATTACCTCAACGAGCGCGTCGATCACCACATCATCACGATCGAGGACCCGATCGAGTTTTATCACTACCACAAGATGTCGACGGTCAACCAGCGTGAAGTGGGCGTGGACGTTCCCAGTTTTGCCGAGGCCATTCGTCGCTCGTTGCGTATGGACCCCGACGTGATTCTGGTCGGCGAGTTGCGAGATCTGGAGACGATCGAGGCGGCCATTACGGCGGCGGAGACCGGGCACGTGGTCTTCGGCACACTGCACACGACCGGGGCATCCGGAACGATCAACCGAATCATCGACGTGTTTCCCACTAATCAGCAGGAACAAATCCGCACGCAGTTGTCGGTGGCCCTGATCGGAATCCTTTCCCAAGTGCTATTGCCAAGGGTCGGCGGCGGGCGAGTGGCCGCATACGAAATGTTGGTAATCACCCCGGCCATCGCCAACTTGATTCGTGAGAACAAGGTCTTCCGAATCACCTCGGCCATCCAGACCGGGCAGCGCGAAGGCATGCAACTGCTGGACGACCATCTGTTTAAGCTTTGGCAGGACGGCACGGTCGAGAAGGAAGAGGCGTATCTCAAGGCGGTCGCTCAGGCCGACCTCAGGGCGCGAGTGGCCCAGGCAGAGGCCAAGTTGTTGGAGGATGCGGAAGAAGCCCAGGGACGGTTGGAAAAAGCGAACAAGTAAGGGTGTTTACGCAGCGTGGCAGCAAGGTGACAAATGGCGATTCGACGTATCGGTCAAATTCTGGTTGACTTGGGGTTCCTCACCGACGAGCAGTTGGAGATGTTGCTCGAGGAGCAGCAGCAACGGCCAGGCGAGATGTTGGGGCAAATTGCCATAGGCATGGGACTGATCACCGACGATCAGTTGGCCCAGGGATTGGCCGAACAGATGGGCATGCAGGTGATTAGCCTCTCCGACGTGGTGGTCCCGCCCGAGGTCCTCGGATATGTCACCGAGCCCATGGCCCAACTCTACCGCATCATCCCGCTGACCTTCAAGGACGACATCCTCACGGTCGCCATGTGCGATCCGCAAAAACTGACGATCCTCGACGAGTTACGGAGTTTCTTGGGTTACGAGGTCCGTGCGGTGGTGGCCACCGAGGCGGAAGTGCTCAAGGCGCTCGAGCGATACTACGCGGTGGACGGCGAAAGTGTCGAGACGCTGATCGCCGACATGGAGGACGATGCGGATCTGATGGCTGCCGCTGCCGCGCTCGAGGATCAGAGCACGCTCGATCTGACCAGCGTCGAGGCCTTGGCCGACAGTGCCCCCGTCCGCAAGCTCTTGAACATGGTGCTCCTGTTGGCCATCAAGGACCACTCCAGCGATTTACACTTCGAACCGTTCGAGAACGAATTCAAGATCCGCATCCGGGCCGACGGCGTGTTATACGAGATGGTCCCTCCCCCGCGGCATTTGGCCTTCGCGATCACCACGCGGATCAAGGTCATGGCCGACTTGGACATCGCCGAGCGGCGCCTGCCTCAGGACGGCCGCATCCGGCTGACCGTGGGCGGGCATCCGGTCGATCTCCGCGTCAGCGTCTTGCCGACCATGTTCGGCGAGAGCGTGGTCATGCGAATCCTCGACCGCTCGGTCGTGATGCTGGACCTCAACGTGGTGGGCATGGATCCGCCGATCCTAGCCGCATTCCGCGAGGCCATTCGAAAGCCAAACGGCATCGTCTTGGTCACCGGTCCGACCGGCTGCGGTAAGACGACCACGCTCTACGGGGCACTGAACGAGCTGAACGAAATCACCGATAAGCTGATCACCACCGAAGACCCGGTCGAGTATGACATCGACGGCGTGGTGCAAATGCCGGTCGATGCCTCGATCGGCAATACGTTTGCCCAATGCTTACGGTCCATCCTGCGGCAGGATCCCGACAAGATCCTGGTCGGCGAGATCCGCGACCTCGAGACGGCCGAGATCGCGGTGCAGGCA
>CAYYOX010000312.1:0-2611 GCA_964473065.1 uncultured Planctomycetaceae bacterium
TGACCTCATGTCCGGCCGCCCTCGGATCTTTGGCAGCCTGTTCCCTCACTGCGGCCTCGTCCTTCGGGTCCGCCTGCTCGGCGGCCGCGATGGATTTCGCCGCCTTCTTGCGGCGGAGCAGGAAGGTATGCTCAGCCTTTTTTTGGCCCAGCGGCGTTGGGATGTCGACTTCTTCACGCGGCTTGGACAGTCTTGCCCGCTCGACGTCCAGTTCGGCGATGCGGTGTCTTGCTTTCAACCGATTCAACTCCATCTGGGGCACAGTGCCAGGAACCCTCTTGTTCATCTCAACGGCGATGTCGTATTCCCGCTCAGCGATTCTCGCAACGGCCATGGCATAGCGAAGATCGAGTTCGGAGAATGGGTCAGGACGGACATTTCCATCAACTCGCTTTGCCTCACTGTCCTCGCCCTCGACAGCCTTGCCCCAGCCGGAGGATGCTTGCGACCCGTCGAAGGAGAGTTCGACTTCCACCACCTGCTTGCTCTTGACAATCACTTCGACCTCGACGGTCTTTGCCGCAGCGGCGGCGTCTTGCCCCACAGCAGTGACAGGCCGCGCTTGCACTTTGCACTTGCCGGCCGACACGTTGCGGAACTCGAACGTCTCGCCGGTCGCCACTTCCAAATAAGGATCCAAGCCCAGATTTTCCCATGCCTCGTGCCGGAGTGTAACGTAATAGTTGACCGGCTTGCCGCGATTGCCGGCAACTTCTTCGTCTGGGCCGATCACCTTGCCGCGGATGGTGCCGTCGCGGCCGGGACCCGGATCGATGGCGAAGACCGAACCGAGCGGAAAGACGGCCATCGACACGTTCTTCGCGCCGACGGCCTTAAGCAAGTCCAGCAATTCGACGACCCGTTCTTGCGGCATCGCCCGGTCGGCACGGACGACGACCTTCAGTTCCGGGGACGCCTTGAGCAGCCGCGTCGCCCGCTCGCGCAAGGCTTCTTTGCTGAGTTGCTCGTAACCAATCCAGAAGGAAGGCGTTTTACGCAAGTTGCCTTCGGCGCGGATCAGGTCGACAACCAGAGGCTTGGATTCGCGACCGGGCTCTGTCAGCGGGTTTTCAACTTCCTCGTTCCCGGGAAGCTCAATTCCGCGATCGTCGACGAGCTTGCCTGCCACTTGAAGCGCCTGACGCAATCGCTCGTCCTGGCGCGGATCGCTCGACCGTTCTCCTTCTTCGAGAACTCGGCTGTTGTCGATGCGAATGGCGTTGGCAGGCAGGTGGTTCGGGTCGCTCTTTGGTAGTGCTTTATCAAACCGGTCGAGGGAGATGGTCGGCATGTCGGCCATGTAGGACGAAATAGCCGTCCAGAACGCGCCCATGTAGATGGGGTCACCCTCCATCTGCACCACGAACGGCACTCCCCAGACGCTCGGCTTGACCGCCTTTATAAAACGCTCGTATGCCTCGGGCGTAAGCTGGATGAGGTGCCGCTCCCAATCGTAGGAGATGATGTCCGAGTCGGTGATAATCGGAGTGCCGTCAAGAACCAGATCGTCGAGCGGATAACGCTCCGGCGGCATCGGGTTGAAGCGTTCCGGATTGCCGTTGTCGCGGAAATAGATCGTCTTGGTCATCCCCGGCCGGTCGCCCGGTTTGCGATAGGCCATCACGCGATGGATGGCGAACTTCGGCTGCGCGGCGATGCGAACCGTAACCGGCGCGGTTTCCATTACACCCTGCCACTCGCGAGGTTCGCTGCTGAAACCGATCGGGAAGTGCTGTTTGAACTGCACG
This sequence comes from uncultured Planctomycetaceae bacterium, assembly GCA_964473065.1. Classification (GTDB taxonomy): domain Bacteria; phylum Planctomycetota; class Planctomycetia; order Pirellulales; family Thermoguttaceae; genus CAYYOX01. The sequence continues at coordinate 1,749 of CAYYOX010000312.1, forward strand.
GTGTAGACGCCCGCCGCCGCCTCGACCCAATGGCCGACGGCGCCCGTCCCGGGCCGCTTGCCGGGTGCGACAAAGGCCAGGTTGCTGCTGTTGTACGAGGCCGTTTCGCCCGGTTTCAATGTCTTCTGCTTGGTGCCTACGGTCCCGTGCATGAAGATGCCTTGGCCGTTGAGCCGCTTGCCTTTCTCGTCATGAATGAAGACGGATCCTTCGGTCATGTCCTGCCGCATCGGCACCGCCAGGCCGACTTGGATCGCGTAGTCGGCCGCGTTGCGGATGCGGAACCGCACATCGATTGTCTCGCCAAGGAAGTAGGCATTCTTCTTTGGCGTCAGTTCAACCGCCAACTGCAAACCATCGACGACCGGGCCCCACTTCAGGCCGGCATCTTTCAAATCCGGTTTGGGCAGTTTCGGGCCTTTGGGCGCAAGGTAATGGGCCAGCCGCTTGCCTTCGAGGTGCCGGCGAATTCCCTTGTCGGCCAGCCAATGCCAATCCGTTTGGCCAACTCGAATCTCGACGCCCACGTCACCGTCGAGCGGCATCTTGGTCGAATCGATCTGGCGGCCGCCGTCCCAATCGCCGTCCGGGCCCACGCTCCACACTTGCACCAGACGGGAATCGTCTTCATCGGGAACAATACGCAGCTTCTTGCCCGGGGCGAACGGATCGTTCCCGATTCCATCCCGGCCTTGTTCTTGATATCGGGTAGCAAGTTCCGGCACGTCTTTCGGCAAGCGATCGTGGTCGCGATAGTACGATTCGCAATCGAACGCCACCCGCCCCAGCACGCTGCCCGCGCGGAATAGCTTGATAAGCGTAGCGTCGTCGAGTCCCAGCGGGTTGGGGTCGTCTGGGTTCCG
>CAYYOX010000312.1:2621-3884 GCA_964473065.1 uncultured Planctomycetaceae bacterium
GAGAAGTGGTAGCGGCCGAAAGAGTTCGTCTTGACATTGCTGCTATACGTGTTCTTGCCTGAAGGGTCCTTCCAGAACACCAGCACGTTGCGGTTCGGCTGCGGCTCGCCGGCAGCGTTGGTTACGCGGCCGCCGAAATGATACTTTTGCTCAAGCGACAACTCCACATGGATCGGTTTGCCTTTCTTCAGAGGCACGTCCTCGATTCTCATGTTCGGCTGGTTTGTCAAGGGATTCGAGGTCACGGCCACGTCGCACGGGCCGTCGGACAACTTGCGAAAGCTGAACGCTCCCTGTTCGTCCGTCGTCGTGGACGGCATTTGACCACCACGCCCACTCCACGCTTCCGGCAACGCAGTGACGCGATAGCCGGGCGCCGCCGGCTTGCCGTCGATGCCGATGACCCGGCCCGTGATGGAGACGTCCGCCGGGGCCATGTCGGTCGTATCGTCAACGACCTCCTCGGCTCGGGTTTCGTTTTCTGTGGATGCAACAATGCTCGTCGAGGCCAGCCAGATCGTCAGCGGCACGGCCAGCGCCAGCAGTGCGACCGGCCACCAGCGGGCTTGGTTGGTCGAGGTTGAGAGGCCCAGGATATTGCCGACTCGACTGAGCAGCACCATCCGCTTGCCTCCTATGCCGGCCCCGAGCTGGGGCGCGGTTTGGCCGAGTCGCATGCGGCCTAACTGCTCCAGGGCGGTTGCATACGCTAGTCGTTCGCTGGTCGCGGCGACCGCCAACTCGTCGGCACACATCTCCCGCTGCACACTCACGCGACGCGACAGCCACCAAACGGCCGGGTGGTAGAACAGGAGCGTCTCCATCAGCCGCTGCAACAGATTCACCCATAAGTCCAAGCGCCGTACGTGGGCCAACTCGTGGGCGATCACCGCTTCGAGCACCTCGGGCGTCATCTCCGTCAGCCATGCGGCGGGCAACAGGACCAAGGGCCGCCAGAGCCCCACCACGATCGCCTCGCGAATCTTCTCGGAGATACAAACTCGCGGAGGAAACCTCAGACCAAGCCGCTCGCCGAGCGTCGCAGCGCGGGCAGCCAGATCGGCCGGAATCATCCGACATCCCCATGCCAGCCAGCGCACGTGCAACCAACTTAGCGACAGCCGCATGGCCAGCAGCAACACGCCGCCGATCCAGGCAACCAAGGCGTATGGCTGTATCGCGTCGATATACCGCCGGAGCTTTGTCTCCGGGGTTACTGACTCGGGAAGACTCGCGGAGTCTTCCACGTCGGGTGGGGTCGGG
>CAYYOX010000312.1:3894-7845 GCA_964473065.1 uncultured Planctomycetaceae bacterium
CGCATAATCTTCCACCTCGAACGACGCCGCCACTGAAGGTTCAAGCGGCGGTTGGCTCTCCCAGGCTGCCGGGTCGGCGGATCCCATGGGTATTTCAGTCGTGACAAGCTCAAGTTCGGGTTCCACCGCCAGCGGAAGGGAGGCCTCCATTTTCGATTCGGGCGCCTCGATGACCATCAACGTGACCAACGGGCACGCGGCCATGGCAATCAGCGCCGAGAGGTAGATCAGGTAGCGGTTGTGCGCCCGGCGTACGGGCCACACGTAGAGCAACATCGCCGTGGCGACCGCCACGGCCAGACCTTGCCAGAGGAAGTGCAACAGCGTCCAGGTCAAGGGTTGCCATACGGGCTCGCGCAACAGGTCTAGCGGAAACATTACTTCTTCCCCCGTTGTTTGCGATACTTTCGAATCATCTTCGCAATCTGGTCCATTTCTTCCGGCGAGGGGTCGCACTGGTCCAGCACCTGCAACACGAGTCCGCTGGGCGAACCCTCGAAGGCCCGGCCCACCAGATCCTGCACCAATTGCCCCTGCGTTTTCTCCCGCGCGATATTGGCCTCATAGAGGAACGCCCGCCGATCGGAGTGCCGCTTCAGCAGCCCCTTATCGGCCATGGTATTCAAGAGGCTATTGACCGATGTGTAGTGCCGCTCGCGCCGCTCATTAAGCACGGCCCAGACCTCTCGCGCGGTACAGGGACCCTGGTCCCAAAGCAGGTTCAAAACGTCCAATTCCCCCGGCGTGGGATGTTCGGCTCGTGGACGAGGCATGGTCGCACTCCTTGCAAAAGCGGTTCGGCAGCAAAATGGAAAACAGCCCCATTATATGGTTTTGCCCATAGATGTCAATGGCCAAACCCATACAAGAGACGTTTCGGGCGGGGAATTAGTTCCCGAGATTCTCAGGAATAGCGGTATGTCGTTATGTGGACATAGGTTACGAACACTATCAAGCAGGCAGATTTGCCTCCCGCTCCCACGCTATGCGTGGCAGCGCCATGCCACGACGCTCCGCTTTGCGTCTTGTCGCCTTTGCGTGAGACCATTTCACCTTTTCCCATTCGGGTGTTCCGGAATCAGGCCGGACGCTGAAAAATAAGCTAGACTTTAGATGCGCGAACTTATCTTGTTGATCTTATCGCTTGCCGGACGATGCGAGAATCGATTGTTCCGGCGCTAAGGGACGGACTTTAAGGGCCAGACATCAAGGGCCAGACATTAAGGGACGGAACTCATCCCCGAAAAGGCAAACCTGCCGTGAGGCGGGGACGCAAAGCTATGGGCCAGGCCGTGCGATTCGTTCGTCGCGGCATGGTTGCCAGGCTGCCGTAGGGAGGGGCAGAGGATGACATTGCGCAAACGCTTGCCCAGGCGGCGAGTGAAGCGTCGAGGTTCTGCAGGCCGGTCTACCGATCGCCGGTTGTCTGCCGGTCTGCAGATGCTCGAAGGGCGGTGGCTGTTCGCGCTGGGCGACGTTCTGCCGCAAGAGTCGATCGAACTTCTGCCGGAAGAGTCGATCGAACTTCTGCCGCAGGAGTCGATCGAGTTTCTGCCGCAGGAGTCGATCGAGTTTCTGCCGCAAGACATCTTCGATACCTCCCCGGCATTCATCTCTCCCACGTGGTTTGAGGATCTCGGCGTGCCCGAGGCACCGCGCCACGTCAACCCGGCCAGCTTGGCTTCTTCGGTGGAAGAGACTTCCGACTGGGGGCAACTCGCCGTTGCCTTGGCCGACGACGATCAGCAAGAGTACGACTGGGTCGTTCGGCTGCACACCGACACGTTGGGTGAGATCGGCTCGATCAGCGAAACGGTCGGGCTGCTGACGGCCGACGAGGTGGAGTTCGAGGTCCTTCGCGGCTTGGGGTTGGCCGGGCAGGTGCTGGTTCGCAGCTCGGGGGCCACGGTCGACGTGGTGGCCGATCGGCTGGCGGCGAATCAGGCGGTGGTCGGCTTCGAGTTGGACGTCATGCACCAACTGCAAACCACGCCCAACGATCCCAGCTATCGATCGCTCTGGGGCATGGAGAATACGGGCCAAGTCGGCGGTCGGATCGATGCCGACATCGACATGGCCGCGGCCTGGGATATCTCGACCGGAAGCAGCGAAATCGTGGTCGCCGTGATCGACACGGGCGTGGACTATACACATTCGGATCTGGCCGCCAATATCTGGACCAATCCGGGCGAGATCGCCGGGAACGGCATCGACGACGACGGCAACGGGTTCGTCGACGACATACACGGCTACGATTTCATCAACCGCGACGGCGATCCGATGGACGACCACAGCCACGGAACCCATGTGGCCGGCACCATCGCCGCGGTGGGAAACAACGGGCGCGGCGTGGCCGGGGTCAATTGGACCAGCTCGATCATGGCCTTGAAGTTCCTGTCCAGCGGCGGCTGGGGATACATCTCCGATGCCGTCCAGGCGGTCAACTACTCGACCATGATGCGGACCATGTACGGCGTGAACGTGCGCGTGACCAACAACAGTTGGGGTGGCGGCGGATACAGCTCGGCCATGAGCGACGCCATCCAAGCGGCCAACAACGCCGGAATCCTTTTCGTGGCCGCCGCCGGAAACCGCGGGTCGAACAACGACGTATCGCCCCACTATCCGTCGAACTACAATCAGCCCAACGTGCTGGCCGTGGCCGCCACCGACTCGAGCGATAACCTGGCCTACTTCAGCAGCTACGGGGCCAACACGGTCCACCTCGCGGCGCCCGGCGTTTCGATCTACAGCACCGTGCCGGGTAATCGGTATAGCTATTTTTCCGGTACCAGCATGGCGACTCCCCACGTGGCCGGCGTGGCCGCGTTGGCCTGGTCGGTTGCTCCGGATGCCACCTTGAGCCAAATCAAGAGTGCCATCCTCGACGGGACCGATCCGCTGGCTTCGCTCGACGGGCGCGTCATCACCGGCGGGCGGCTCAACGCGGTCAACACGCTGCTGAGACTGCCGCTGGATCCTAACATCGGGTCGCTGCTGATTACGCCAAGTCCTGTCGAAGCGGGAGCGACCGTCACACTCACGGCCACCGAGGTCTACGATCTTGACGGAACGATCGCTGCCGTCCATTTCTACGGCGATACCAATGGCGACGGGCTCTTCGACGGCGACGACCAATTCTTGGGCCAAACCACGACCATCGCGGCCGGCAAGGCCAGTCTGCAGTTCGATACCACGGATCTGACGATCGGCGCCCACTCGTTCTTCGCTCGAGCGGTTGACGACGGTGGTCTTTGGGGTTCCCCGGCCGTCGGCACATTGAATGTAGTCGGCCCGGACGATCACGGCGACGATGCCGAGTCGGCCACGCCGGTGGACATGGACCCGGCCGTCTTGTTCCTGGACGGCAACCTGCTGGTGATCGATCCGGCGGTCGGATTCAGCGGCCAGTTCGAGGTGACCGTCACCATCGGCGACGGGTTCGACGAGACGAGCGAGACATTCACGGTCACGGTGGGCAATGAAGCGCCGGTGCTTGTGGCGCTGGACGACCGCACCATGTCCCACACCCAAGATACGATGGCCGTCTCGCTTCAGGCCAGCGATGCCGACGGCGACCCGTTGACGTTCGCGGCCCATCTGGTCACGGCCCGGTCGCTTGTCCAGTTGGCCTACGAGTTGGATCAGCAGTTGGGGCTGACCTCCTCGGGCGACTACTACGAAAACTGGCTGGGGATGGGCGAGAAGTACGTCACCGGCGAGGACGGCGCCTGGTATTACCTCCTGGGCGACGGCCGGCTGTATCGGCTGGGAGACAACGCTTCTGCGGGTGCTTTTGTGGCCCAGTTGGATGCCAGTTTCCATGCCGATCCGACACTGCTGCACGAAGCGCGGCCCGGCGTCGAGGCTGCGGCCGAAGAGAACGCCTCGTTAAGCCGAACTTGTAGCTGATTTCCGGTGTGGCGTTGCGGTATCTCCTTTGGCCATAAG
>CAYYOX010000313.1:0-7843 GCA_964473065.1 uncultured Planctomycetaceae bacterium
TACGACCAGCAGAACCTGGGCCTCTCACCCGAGGCCGCCATGCAGGATCTGGCCCGACGCACCGGGTTGCTGGAGTTGAAAATCTTCGTGTTGGCCGTGACGGTACACCGTCAGACGGGCGGCAATCTGGCCGAACTGCTCACCAAGATTTCGACCGTGATCCGCGATCGCTACCGAATCCGCGGCGCCATCAAGGCCTTGACCGCCGAAGGACGACTGCAAGCCATCATCTTGCTGGCTTTGCCGCCGTTGATGCTCTGCGCCATGCTCGTGATCAATCGGCCTTACGCGATGGTCCTCTTCGAGTATCCGGCGCTATTGATTGGAATGTTTCTTTCCATGGTCTTTGGCGCGGTGTGGATGCACAAAATCATCAGTTTCGACTTTTAAGCAACCAATAGAAGGATACACAAAGCCATGCAATCCGACTTAGCCTTGACAATTGCCGGATTTCTCACCGCCAGCAGCCTGGTGGTGATGGTCTACCTGTTGCTGAGCGGCCGCAAGGACCGCGTGGACGAGCGTCTCGAAGGGCTCGGTGATACCGGGGCTCCTTTGGAGAACGTTTTTGAAAAAGGCGCCACGACAACCAGCGCCGCGGCCGGCCGAAAAGAGGCTAGCCCCATCGATCGATGGACCAGTCGCCGCATGAGGCAGGTCGAGAAGAAACAGGGTCTGCGCGATCGCATGACGCAAGCGGGACTTTACGATTCGAAGGCGACAGTCCTGTTCGTTACGCTACGGCTTGTGCTGGCCCTCTCGCCGACCGTGTTGGGGTTCCTGGCCGCCCAGGCCGGCATGGTGACGATGACCCAAGGGTTGGGGATCGGCGTCTTGGCCGGTCTGTTCGGCACCTTGGCCCCCAGCTTCTGGCTCGATCACATCAAGCGGGCGAGGCAGACCAAGATCCGCCGCGCATTGCCCGATGCCTTGGACGTGCTGGTCGTCTGCCTCGAAGGAGGACTGAGCCTCAGCGGGTCCTTTTCCCGAGTTGCCCGAGAGCTGTCTACCGCCCATCCCATGCTCGCCGTCGAGCTGCAAATCGTCGAGCGTCCGACCCAAATGGGTCGGACGATCGGGGAAGCCATCCGCGAGTTCGCCGGACGCTTCGACCTGGAAGAACTCCGCAGCATGGCCTCGGTTATCGGTCAGGCCGAACGACTCGGCACCAGCGTGGTGACCGCGTTGGAGGTCTTTGCCGAGACGCTCCGTCTGCGACGTTCCCAACGGGCCGAAGAGATGGCCCAGAAGGCGTCCGTCAAACTGTTGTTCCCCACGCTGTTGTTCATCTTCCCGGGAATCTTTGTAGTGATCCTCGGCCCGGCGGCCATCCAGGTTTACCACGTATTGATTCAAGGGGTAATGAAAAACGCTACGCTTTAGAGGAGGGTCGACATGAACGGTCCAAGGCAAATCAGAATCGACGACAGTTTTGCGGCGAAGTGGCGCCAATGGACTCAACTGATTCACCTCTACGTCACCCGACCCGACCGACGCCATGCCATCGATCGCGATAAGTATCATCAGATTCATATCGAACTACTCGAAACGGTCCGAATGCACTTACTTAAAGCCGACTCTGCCCAGCAGGCGCTGCTCGGCGAGATTCAACAACTGCTGACGCCTTGGATCAGTACCGATTCACTAGACGCCGCCGACCAGATCATCCTGATTCAGCTCATGGACCGCTGCCATGCAATACAACACACACTTGAAGGCCGGTCGGCACGGCTGCTCTCCGCAAAAACCGCATGTGTGCTGCTCGGCGGATTGGCATTGGCGGCCGTCGTGCTGGCCGTGTTCGCCACGGGCGAGGCGGATTACACGGCCTTTTCACCGCTTCCGACCATACGAAGTTGGTATTTTCAGATCACACGAACCGTCACCTCGCTGGCCTCTTATCAGAAACTGCTGTTAGGCGGAAGCGTGCTCGTCCTGGTGGGCATGGCCTTCATTTGCCGATCGGCTCGCTAAACAATACCCAACAACGAGAAACCACTCATGTCGGCTCGAAACCGTAAGATGAAACGTTCACACAACTCGCGTCGCGGCACGGCGGCGCTGGAATTTGCTCTGATCCTGCCGCTGCTGATAACGATCGTGCTGGGATGTGTCGACTTCGGGCGTTTCGCCCATTCGTACATCACGGTCACCAACGCCGCTCGGGCGGGCGTCGGTTACGCCAGCTTCAATCCCTTCACGACCGTCACACGGCCGGCCTGGGAGGCGCGGATCCGCAAAATCGTGCAAGATGAAATGGGCGCGCGGTTCGACCCGGCCCGAATCGACATTCCCTCGCCCGTGGTTACCAACGACGGGGGGGGACTTCGCCGCGTCCGCGTCCACGTAAGCTATCCTTTCGAGATGCTAGTCAATTGGCCCCTGATGCCGAACGCCTTGACCCTGAGTCACGAGGTGGAAATGCGGTTTGTACGCTAAATGATCGAAGGACGATGTAGGGTGGGTCGAGGAACGAAGACCCACGCGTCAAGAATCTACATAGTCCCTTCCGCGTGGGTCTTCGTTCCTCGACCCACCCTACTAAACAAAATCCACGATGAGCCCAACCATGAGATCCCATCGAATTTCCCAACGCAAGAGACGACGATCGAACCGACGCGGGGCGACGACGGTCGAGATGGCCATTATTCTGATGACCTTCTTGGTCCTGGTCTTCGGCATGTTGGATCTGGCGTTGGGCGTGCTGCGCTACAACACGCTAGCCCAGGCCGCCAGGCATGTCGCTCGCCAGGCCATCGTGCATGGAAGTCTGGCCGACCGCTTAGGGCCTTGGGGACCCAACTCCTATTCGGGTTCCGCCGCCGACAGCCATCCTATTGCTCAGTTCATCCAAGAATACTCGTCGCTGAATGTGTTCGACCTTTCCGAGGTTACGGTTCAGGTCGAGTGGCCCGACGGCGCAAACGAATTCCAACAGCGCGTCCACGTGACGGTCTCCATGCCCTATCGCCCGATCATCACCTTCATTTTCGGCAACCCCGTGTTCACGCTCGAAGCCACTTCCGAGATGCCCATTGCCCATTAAGGGAGACGATTCCATGACTCGCCAACAAAGACTATCGACTATCGCACGACCTTTGGCTCGCCGTCGCCGAGGTATTCAACGTTCTGGGGCCATAATGGTCTGGTTTGCCCTGTTGCTGACCATGTTGTTGGGTATGGTGGGATTGGTGATCGACAGCGGGCTGTTGATGGCCGGTCAGCGCCATACGCAAAACGCTTCCGACGCGGCCGCCTTGGCCGCCGCGCTCGACCTGATGCTGGGTAAATCACCAGCCGAAGCCACCGCAACCGCCATCACCTTCTGCAAGGATCACAACGATCTCGCCGACGCACCCAACCCGGTCGTCAACATCCCGCCGGCCAGCGGTCCCTATGCCGGAGAACCCGGCTACGTCGAGGTGATCGCGTCGAACCCGTTGCCAACCTACTTCATTCACATCCTGCCGGGCGTAGCTACCGAAAACATGGTGAGTGCCCGGGCCGTGGCCGGAGCTCAGGCCATCGCCGCCGGCGAAGGAGTCATTGTGCTCGACCCGACCAAGACCGGCCTGAAGGTCAGCGGCCAGGCGATCCTCAAAGTCGAGGGAGCCGTGATCGTCAACTCTGAAGGAAGAGGCAAGGACGCGGACGGTAACGACATCGGTATCGACGAGAACTATTACGCGTCGCGCGTCAGCAACAATGCCGAGATCTACGCTTCCAAGTTCCATATCGTCGGCGGAGTCGACTGGCCGGACAACTATCAGAACGTCGATCCGGACGATCCCTCGAATGTACTGTTCTGCGGCCAGATTCCCATGCCCGATCCCTTGCTCTATCTGCCCACGCCAACCGTCTCGACGGGTGTCGACCCTACATACCGCGGTTATCCCCAGGCGACCAACGTCAACCTGAAGCTCAACGACGCCGAGGCCGACGAGACCTCGCCGGCCAACTATGTCGATGACTCGGACCCCGACCCGGCCAACCACGTGATGGTGCTTCACCCGGGGATCTACCGGTCGATCTCGATCACCGGCGGGAACGTCGACTTCAAGCCGGGGATTTATGTGATCCGGCCTGAAGAGAATACGCAAAACGCCTTCACGATCACCGGCGGAAACGTCGACGCCCGGGGGATTATGATCTACAACACGGGTAGCAACTACGACGAGATTTCCGGTGAACCGGACAGCTTGGACAAGAACCAGGAACCGCCGCACCTCGACGGAGCAGAGTTTGGCGGAATCACGATCAACGCCGGGATCAAGCTTGCAGGGATCGCCTTGGACGACCCCTCGTTGGACTACGACCCCATGTACCCACCGTCGAAGATCTTCGACGGGATGCTGCTCTATCAGCGACGTCGCAACACGATGGACATAAACATCCAGGGCGACGCTACCGAAGGCGCCTTGACCGGCACGCTGTATGCGAAGTGGGCCGAGACGAAGATTGCCGGCCAGGGAACCTACAACGCCCAATTCGTCGTCGGCTCGATGAATATAACCGGCAGCGGCATAGTAACGATCGACTACACGGGCGAAAAGCTCGGCAAGGCCCCCCAGGTCTTTTTGGTCGAGTAGGCCGAACTCTTCACACGTTTAGCCGTCGACGATGGGTGGCTGGGGCATAGCGCAGCGGCGCCCCAGTTGTCCACGTTCTGGGGCTTCGCTGCGCTGCGGCCACCAGCCACCCGGCCGAATTTCCTTTTCGATTTCCTAAGAATCTTCGGAAAACTTGACCGACTTCTCCCCGAACCGGGGGAAGACCAAAGGTTGATCTATTCCTGATTTTCGGGCCACTGAGCAACCAAAACGGCCCTTCGAGCCTCGCCCGCTTGAAACGGCTCTCTTCCCAAGGTGGCAAACTTATCCGATTGTTCGGTTTCTACGGCCAGGTAAGCCGCAACCCGCGGCGTGCTTCCACGGTCCCACCCGATATGCTCCCGGGTTCTCCACGTCAGCCGATCAACTCGCTCCGATTGCCTTGAGTTTAACGGCCAAGGGGGCTGCGGGCTTGGTTCGGATTCCAAGCCTTAGAACGATGGTGCCGACTCGCAAAAGTCGGAGGATGAAGTTCGGAACTCTAGACGGAGCGGTTCAGGATGCCGACCTGTTGAAGGGGGTTCAGTTTTTTATCCGTCCATCGACGCGAGGTAATCATGCGGTCGAAGACGCTTTCTGTGAAGTTCGTTTGCATTGCGCTGACACTTGCTTGGCTGGGCTGTGGAGTGCTAGGCGTTGCACAAACCATCGATCAAAGCGGGATTTCCCTTAGCGGTATCCAGCCGCTTCTGCCGCCCGTGCCGATCAAGGTTCCCAGGCCGGCTCAAACTCCCGACGCAATGTGGCAGTTGGAGCGGATCGGGCCGGACGGGGCGCCCGTCTCCTCGTTTGTCGACACCATCGAAGGCAACGATGCCGCCTTTGAGGTTGTTGTCGGGCAAGGTCGGCTGATGACGCTGAAAGCCGACATGGCGCGAGGCGATGGAACGGCCGTGATCGCCATCGGCGACCCGTCGGTGGTCGATTTCCAGGTCCTACCCAACCCGCGGATGCTCCGCATTATCGGCCGCCGCGCCGGCGTGACCGATCTGTCGATCACCACAGCCGGCGGTCAGGTGTGCAGTTTCGAGGTCCACGTGGTCTACGACCTGCCGCTGCTTCGAGCCCAACTGAAGCAGATCTTCCCCGACGCCTTCCTCAAGCTGGGCCAACTAAGAGAGCACATGGTGGTCGAAGGTCAGGCCCGAACGCCCGAGCAAGTCACTCAAATCATCACGACCCTGGAGGCATATCTCAGTTCCGTAGGACAACCGGTTGCCGCCCAGGGCGGTCAATCGGTTGCCCAGGGCGATCAGCAGGAGGGCTACGGGCGTCGTCGTCGACGCGGATACGACGACGAGAGCGAACCCGAGGCTCGAGCGTCCGGCGAAACCCAATCCGGCGGCCAATCCGCCGGCGGAACCTTCTCCGACTCGCAAGTGATCAACCTGATCCGCGTGCCCGGCGTACGCCAGGTGATGCTGCAAGTGCGCATCGCCGAGCTCGACCGCACGAGCCTGCGGGAAATCGGGGCCGATATCCTGGGCGTTCATCCGGGTACCGGGAATATCTGGGGATCCAGCATCGCCGGGGCTACGGTCACTGCGGGCGGTGTGCTAGGACTCGGCGGGCTGGGCGGCAGTGCCACCGGCGATCACGGCTCCAACGGCACCGCGTTCGGCATCTTCCCCAGCGGTAACTTCGAGATCCTACTCCGCGCCTTGCGAAAGAATTCGCTGCTTTCGATCATGGCCGAACCGAATCTGGTCGCCTTGAGTGGTCATCAGGCTAGCTTCCTGGCCGGCGGTCAGTTTCCCGTCCCCGTGCCTCAATCCTCGGGTGGCTCGTCGAACAGCATTACCGTGGAGTGGAAGGATTTCGGCGTCCAGTTGACCTTCGTCCCCTTCGTGCTCGACGACGAGAGCATCCGCATGACCGTCATGTCCGAGGTCAGCACGATCGACGAAGCGCTGGGTACTACGCTGGTCGTGGGCGGCGATCCGGTGCCGGGGGTCAATGCCCGGCGGACCAAATCGACCGTCGAAATGAAGCAAGGACAAACGCTGGCTATGGCCGGCTTGCTTCAGGTCACCCTCGATGCGACCACGAGCCGGATTCCCGGACTGGGTGATTTGCCCTACCTGGGACCCCTGTTCAGCAACACCAGCCACAAGCGGGTCGAGAAAGAACTGCTCATCCTGGTCACGCCGCAACTGGTCAAACCCATGGACGCGGACCAGCCTCAGCCGCTTCTGCCCGGTGAAGAGATCACCGACCCGAACGACCTGGAGTTCTACCTCTTGAACCGGATTGCCGGACGAACTTGCCGCGAACACCGATCCACCACAGGTTGGGACGACCCGTTGGGGCTTGTGAAACGGTTGAAACTAGAAAGCTCCTGCGTGTGCGGTCCGGTAGGATTCTCGGAATAAGCACCCGCCCCCCCGGAATGTTCCCTCTGATACGGAGACGATCACGATGCGAAATATACGGTTACTTTGGTGCCTCATGTTGGCATTAACCTGCGCGGCAGCCATTACCCCCGCCGACCTGTTCGCCGACGAGTTCGTCGAACAAATGCCTACCCCGCCGCTGCCGCCAGGAGACGCTCTCGTTGCGCCCGAGCCGGGATTGGCCCTGCTGCGAACCGAGGCACTTTTCGAGGAGCCACAACCGGCCCCTTCACCTTCCGATGAGTTGCCGCCGGAGCCACAGCCGATCGCTGCGCCGATCTCGATCCACATGGACTACATGGAACCCACGACCACCATCGTGGAAGAATCCTGTTCGTCATGTGGCAACGACGGTCGTCAATGCAGCCATTGCAACCGCGGTGGCCGTTGGGCCCGCTTCAAGGCCTGTATGCAGTGGAGTCACTGGGGATACGCCGACCGGTTCTGCGAGACGCCGCTGGGGTATTCGTTGAACGCCCATCTCAATACGCAAATCACCAACGGGCTGGCCGCCCAAATGGTCTTGTATCGCTACGACTTCCACGACGGGATCCTCGACGAGGCCCACAAGCTGAACCCGCACGGACGACGCCGATTGGCGACCCTGGTCGCGCGACTCGGGCCCGATACGCATCCGCTGACCATCGAGACCACGGCCAAACCCGAGTTGGACGAAGCGCGCCGTCAACACGTCCTGCAAATGCTCAATGACTCGGTCTACGATGTGCCCGAGGAGTGGGTCGTTGTCGATCACCCGGAAGACCCCGGCCTGGGCGGCGAAGAAGCCACGATCATCCACGAAGGCCTGCTCCGACAAACGACCTCGGGCGGCGCGACACT
>CAYYOX010000314.1:0-7811 GCA_964473065.1 uncultured Planctomycetaceae bacterium
GGAACCAATCGCTCTGGTAAACTGCCGCTTGGGTGTCGACCGGCCCTTCCTCGAACCGCCAATAAGCGATTGTCTCCGCCGACGCTGTATTGCAGATAGGCGCAACTACGACCGCCAACAGCACCAACCACGGCCACCATGCCGCAAACGCGGCGAGGCGATGGATTCGTACGTTTTGCCAACTGTGATTCGTAACACTTTTCATGGTTTGCTTCCTCCTGGGAAAACGGGATTCTTGAAATAACCTTCACACAGATAACTTGATGGCCTCACAACGGGCCCTATTGTTGTAATCTTGTAATCGATTTCCATAGACTTCTCGGCGACGTGCAAGAGGCAATCCGAGCGATCGGACAGACTTGGGAAAACAGAGCCAGCGGCAGCCGGGCAAGAGTTGCCCCGGGCTGTTTTCAACCGCCACTCTAAGAAGACGCTGCCTCACGTGCTAAACAGGAGACACTCCAACCAAACGAAACCGAACACGTGCTTGCCGCTCTCTGTCCAGACGACAGATAGTCGGTATAAACCCGACGATCCGTTTAGTATAACAGAAGTCCGCCAAAACACAAGCCTCCCAACGAGAATTCAAAGAAACTCGAAGAATAACCCGATTGGCGGAGAAGACGGAGCGCAAGAAATGGAACTGGTGGGGGGGCTGATGCAGAAGCATCGTAACAAAAAGCCCGCGGGTTGCAACCCGTGGGCTTGGGGCTCGGAGAATCCACTCGTGGCCTACTCGCGCTGCACGCTCGCTGAGGGGCTTGCCGCCGAAAGCACTGCGATGCAACGTCCGGCACAGTGACGAGTTGCGTCACGAGGGGTCGATTTCGGTGGGATGTTACTCACTGGCCTATACCACCTGGGGCGGGGAAAGTGCCCGCCAGCCATCGCTCGGTGGCTGGGCTCCTTCTTCTCTCAAGCCATTCCTCTTCTTCCTCAGAAAACCTGAACTCAAATCACCAACACTCTCTCCATTTACCCACCAAATTCTGGCGAAGACACTTATAGGGAGGAATGCGTTTTGGACGAATGCCGTTGTAGCGTGATCGAACAACTCTTGGCCCGGCCGCTCGATGTGCTGGTGGTTGGCGGGGGGATTGTTGGGGCGGGGATTGCGCGGGATGCGGCCATGCGTGGCTTGCGGGTGGGGCTGGTCGAGCAGCATGACTTGGCGTTCGGCGCCAGCAGCCGGTCGAGTCGCTTACTGCATGGCGGGATCCGTTACCTGGCCCAAGGTCGCGTGGGCATGGTCCGCGAGGCCAGCCGCGAGAAAGGCATCCTGCACAGTATCGCGCCCCATCTGGCCGAGCCGTTGGCCTTCGTTTTTCCCACGTACCGACGCTCGCCTTGGCCCTTGTGGAAGCTGGCCCCCGGCGTGAAACTCTATGACGCACTTTGCGGAGGAAAGAACTTGGGTGCGTCGCAATGGTTCGGTCGGCGCGAGCTGCTCGACCATCTGCCCGGCATCACCTCGAAAAACTTGACCGGCGGCGTGCGTTACTTCGACGCCCTGACCAACGACGCCCGACTGGTGCTCGACACGCTCCGTTCGGCTGCTCGGCATGGGGCCATGATCTCGAACTACACGCGGCTGGAAGAGGCTTCACCCGACTCGGACGGATGGCGGTGCGAGCTTCGCGACGTGCGGGCCGAGCATGGCTTCTCGCTGACGGCCCAATCGGTGGTCAACGCCGCCGGTCCTTGGGCCGAGAAGTTGGCCCACAGCCGAGTACGGTTGCGGTTGACCAAGGGCGTGCATCTGGTGATCGATCGGGCGCGGCTGCCCGTGCCCGAGGCGGTCGTGGTAACGCAAGATCGGCGGATTCTGTTCGCCATCCCTTGGGGCCGACGCGTGATTCTCGGCACGACCGACACCGACTACGACGGCCCGCCCGAGCAGGTCTGCACCGAGCCGGACGATATACAGTATATATTGGAGATCCTCAACCGTGCGTTTCCTTCGGCCGGGCTAAGTGCATCCGACGTGCGCAGCACGTGGGCCGGGTTGCGACCGCTGCTGGCCTCGCGTCGGGGCGGTCCGTCCGACATTTCGCGGGCGCATCGAATCGACATGCCCGAGCCGGGTTGGCTCGATGTGGCCGGCGGGAAGTTGACCACCTATCGATTGATTGCCCAACAGGCGGTCGATCGTTTGTTGGCCCATCTCAACCGCAAGGCCCCCGCTTGCCGCACGGCCGAGGAACTGTTGCTGCCGGCCGAGGACATCGCGGGCATTAGCGGCATTCTCCCGCCGCCGGTCGACCACAAGTTGGTCGAGCACTTCTGCCGCAACGAATGGGCCGAGCACCTCGACGACGTGATGTTGCGGCGCACGAGTTGGCACTATTATCTGGACAACGCAAACGAAGTGGCGATCCAAGTCGCCGCCTGGATGGCCCCGATTCTCGGCTGGGACGGCCCCCGCGAACAGTCCGAGTTGGCCCGCTACCAAACAACGTAAGGGATCGGGATCCCGGATCCTTCTGCCCAAAAAGCCCGGCCGCAGACCGAAATTCCCCGAATAACCATAATCGGTATTGTGTCCCCTGATTTCTTGTGCGGTCACTACGAACGGGTTTTGGGTGAAAACTGGTGTTTGGCTCGGCCGTAGGCACGTGTATACTGCCGAGCGTACCATCGGACCGAAAGACATGGAGGAATGGCCATGAGACTCTCGATACTTCTCGCGATAGCCCTGGGAATCGCGCTGGGCACGACAAGCGCCCCGGCAGCCGTCTCGCAAGTGACGGAGCTTTGGCCAAGTGAGTTCGGCTCCAGGCCCTCGGAGTTGACGATCTTCAACAATGAACTCTATTTCATGGCCGGAGAGAGCCTCTCCAGCGCGGGTCTGTGGAAAACGGACGGAACGGACGTAACTCGCGTCGGAAAAGTGCATCGCAACATATCTCCCGGCAAACCCGAAGTGTTTCAAGGCGAACTCTATTATGCCGGTTACGAGGAAGCGACGGGAATCGAAGTATGGAAGACCGACGGCACGCAGATCGGCCGTCTCACCGATATGAATCCTGGGAGCGGGGACTTTCGCCCTTATTCGTTTATTGAGCAGAACGACACGCTTTATTTCACGGCAAACGACGGCACGTCGGGTTGGGAGTTGTGGAAATACGACGGAATCGAGACGGTCCAGGTGGCCGATCTCCATCCGGGGCCGGATGGTTCGGAGCTGTACCCGCTGACCCCCTTTCGAGGAGAACTCTACTTCGGCGCCGACAACGGAGTGACCGGCCGCGAGCTGTGGAAGACCGACGGAACAAGCATGGTGCAAGTGGCCGATCTGAATCCCGGAGAGGGGTCTTCCGCGCCAGAGTTCTTGCGGGTTTTCAACGAGGAACTCTACTTCAATGCCACCGAGGGCGGCGAGAATCCAAGACTCTGGAAGACCGACGGCATCAGCACCGTGCCGGTGGCCGACATCCTGGTGACCGGCCTGGATGATTCGGTCGTGCTCGACGGCGAACTCTACTTTGCCGCCGACGACAATGAGGCCAATTGGGAACTCTGGAAGACCGACGGGACCGAAACCGTCATGGTCGCCGACATCAACCCGGGCTATGGCGATTCCCGTCCCACGGGATTCACCATCTTTCACGACGAAGTCTATTTCGTCGCGTCCGACAACGACAGCGGCTATGAACTCTGGAAGACCGACGGGACCGAGACGGTTCGCGTTACGGATATCTATCCCGGAAGGCGAAGCGCCTTCGACTTCCCTGCCGAAAAACTCTCTTTTACCATATTTCATGACGAACTCTACTTCGTCGCTGACGACGGCGTAACCGGCTTCGAACTGTGGAAGACCGATGGCACGGACGTCTTCCGCCTGAGTGACATCAACCCCGACGGGCATGGGGTGTACGATGGGGTCGGGCTGACGGTTTTCAACGACGAGATCTACTTCATGGCAACCGACGGCACGGCCGGCTACGAGTTGTGGAAGTACACCGTCCCCGAGCCCGGCACGATCTTCCTATTGCTGGCCGCCATAGCAACCTCGGCCGCCTACGGTCTGGTGCGACGTTCACGATCGTAGATGCATGCTCGCCTCACGGGGCCTGCCGGCCGTAGAAGCTGCTTAGGGTTCGCACTCGATGCACGAGATAGGCCACCACGGCCCCGAGCAACAACAGGGCTACGACCATGACTACGTGGCGGTCGGCCTCCGTGTCGAAATTCGCCTGCAGTTCGGTCCGCCGCCAATAGAAATCGGCGACCAGGATCCCGTAGGATATCAGCGACATGACCGTCATGAACGAGACGAAGCGCACGCGGAACCAGAGCCCCGACCCGACGATCAGCAGCACATAGCCGATCACCAGCGGGCTGGCCACCCCGTCGGCGATCAAGAGCACGGCCAATAGCAATAAGGAGTCGAGCGTTCCCCAGACGAATCGGCCGGGGACCGACCATCGTCGGCTGTCGTGCAACCGCTGGCAGACGACCGAGACGCTCATCCAAACGCCCAGCAGCAGAGCCATCTCGGCGTGGAACGGCCCATCGGGTCGATAGGTCCTGTCGGCCAAATAGCGCACGGCCTCGACGCCGCAAAACGTCGCATAAAAGGCACTTAATGCCACGCACCGCGAGGCCAAGGCCGGCTGGCGACGCGCCCAACGCCAAACCTTCTCGCCGATGCTGGGCGGCTGCACTTCCAACGCCTCGCCCCGGGCAAAGTGTTCCAAGTCGTCGGCCAGTGCCCCGGCCGAAGCGTACCGATCTTCCGGCGACTTGGCCAGGCATTTTAGGCAAATCAGCTCCAGCCCGCGCGAGACCTTCGGGTTCACTTGCCGCGGCAAGGCCGGTTCCCGACTGAGAACTTGCAGCAGGGTATCCAACGCGTTCTCCTCGCGAAACGGCGGGCGGCCGGTCAGCAGTTCGTAAAGAACGGCGCCGAGGCTATAGACGTCGGCAGCCGGTCCGACCGGCGCGCCCTGGCCGGCGGCCTGCTCCGGGGCCATGTAGCTGGGCGTGCCGGCAATCACGCCCGTGGCCGTCATCTCCGAGCCCGGCACGAATACCTTGGCCAGCCCGAAGTCGGTCACGTAGGGTTGCTCTTCGTGGTCCAGCAGGATGTTCGACGGTTTCAGGTCGCGGTGGACCACGCCCTGCTGGTGCAAGTAGTCGACCGCCCGGGCAACGGCCGCCAATAGCCGAACGGCCGAATCCACATCGAGTTGCGAGCGGTCGATCCGCTGGGCCAAGCTCTCGCCCTCGATGTACTCCATGGCAAAGAAGTCTTGCCCGTGCTGTTGGCCCACCTCGTGGATGTGGACGATATGCGGATGCCGCAGCCGGGCGGCCGCCTTCGCTTCGGCATGGAACCGGCGGACCAACTCCGGCGAGGCCAAGTGGCCGGCCAGGATCATCTTGACTGCCACCATCCGATCCAAGCTCGCCTGCCTTGCCCGAAAGACAACGCCCATCCCCCCGCGTCCGATCTCCTCGATCAGTTCATACGCCCCAAACGTCCGGGGCAGATGATTGGGCGACGATTCCAGTTCGACCGTATCCGCCGAGTTTCCAGCAAGGTCGCATGTCGCCTCGGAAGCCAATCCCTCCAGAGCCTCCAGACAATCCAAGGCCGAAGCCAACTCGGGCCGCTCCCGCACCAAAGCCTCCCGGTCCGGCACTTCGCCAGCCTGGATCTGCGCCAGGTAGTCGTCGAGCAGGCCGGCAAGTTTTTCGTCTTCGGGTGAAGTGTTCACTCCTCCATCTCCTCTTGCAGCTTCTTGATCGCGCGCATCCAGAGCATCTGCACGGCAGGGCGGGTGCGGTTCATGCGCTCGGCTACTTCGTTGAACGGCAGCCGCTGGAGGTTGCGCAGGATGATCACTTCCTGGTGGTCGGGCGTCAATTGCTCCAAGGCGGCCGCCATGCGAAGTTGGTCGTCGTGCAGCAGGAATTCCTGGCTGGGGCTGATGCCCTCGGCGGCCGGCTCCGGCGGGCCATGGGCCAGCGTGTCGGCCGGGTCGGCAAAGCGGACCTCGCGTCGGGCCTGACGCTTGGCCGTACCGCGATAGTGACGCACGAAATCGGCCGCGTTGTGTGTGAGAATCTTTCGCAGCCAGCCCAGCCATTCCTGCTGCGAGCCGCCGGCGAACCGCTCGAAATCGCGATGGGCCTCGAGCATCGTCTCCTGGACCAGATCCGATGCGTCGACCTTCACCCGCAGCCACGTCTCGACCTGCGATCGGGCCACGAACCCCAGGTAGCTGCGGCACGTCTCGAACAGTTGATCCCGAGCCTCGTCGTCCCCTTCTCGGGCACGGCGGATCAATTCCGAGACATCCGGCTGCTGGTTCTGCTCGCCCATAACACGAAGGCCCATAACACGAAGGATCGACACAATGGGTCTCACTCTGCCATTCAGTTTACCCCGCCGCGTACAACAATGCTACCCGGCTTGTCGCCGGGCAGTCGGGGAGCTACAATGGAATGATAGGAGACGGACGATGGAATCGGCAGAACTGCTACAAATCAAAGAGCGGCTGCAAGCGGCATTCGGCGATCGGCTGCACGGCGTGGTGCTCTACGGCTCGGAAGCCCGCGGAGAGGCCCGCGCGGACAGCGACATCGACGTGCTCATGCTGTTGGAAGGGCCCGTCCGTTTGGGACGAGATATCCGTGTCGGCGTCGAAGCGCTATACCCGCTCGTCTTGCAAATGGGACGCACCATCGAAGCCATGCCGGTGGACGTTCGCAGCTACGAAGCGGGAACGTACGGGTTTTATCGCGAGGCTGCCAAGGAAGGAGTTCGGGCGTGAGCGAGGAAGGCGTCCGGCTTGATGAATATCGAATATCGAACAAGGAATGAAGAACAACGAAGGGATGCGTATACTACCTTCTCCCTTCGGCATTCCTTGTTCGATATTCGATATTCACGTCCGTCATGCAAAGCCGCAAGCGGCTAGGAATTCTCTTCGATGACCTCGAAGCCCAGGGCCTCGATCATACGGTAGTCGGCGTCCGGGGGTTGGCCTTTGGTGGTTAGGTAGTCGCCGACGAAGATCGAATTGGCCGGATAGAGCCCCAGGGGTTGCAGGGGACCGAGGTGCATTTCTCGACCGGCCGCGATGCGCAACTCGCCGGCCGGGTTGGCCAGACGGAATAGGGCCAGGACTTTCAGGCAATAGCGCGGATTCAGCCGGCTGGTGCCTTCCAGCGGCGTGCCGGGGATCGGTTGCAGAAAGTTGACGGGCGCCGCTTCCACCCGAAGTCGGCCCAACTCCAAGGCCAACTGCACCACGTCGACATCCTCTTCACCCATCCCGACGATACCGCCGCAACAGATCTCCATGCCCGCGTCGCGCACGGCCCGCAGCGTGTCGAGCCGGTCTTGGTAGGTGTGGGTCGTGCAGATGCTCGGATAGAAACGGCGGCTCGTGTTCAGGTTGTGATTGATTCGATCGACCCCGCAGGCCTTCAACTGCTCGGCCTGCCCGGGCGTCAAGAGGCCCACGGAGAGGCAGACCTTCAAGCCATGGGCCGCTTTGATCTTGGGGACGGTTTGGGTGATTGTTTCGAGTTCCTGCTCATCGGGCGCCCGGCCCGAGATGACCGTGCAATAGGTTCCGGCCCGACGTTCGGCGGCCACCCGGGCCCCGTCGAGCAGTTGCTCGGGATCGACCAGCCGATACTTGGGGATCTTGGCCTTTGAGACGCTCGATTGGGAGCAGTATCCGCAATCTTCGCCGCAGTGACCGCTCTTGGCGTTGATCAGGAAGTTCAGATGCACCCGATTGCCGAACCAACGATGTCGCACGCGGTAGGCGGCCGAGAGGATGGCTAACAAC
>CAYYOX010000315.1:0-7783 GCA_964473065.1 uncultured Planctomycetaceae bacterium
CAGACTGCCGTAGCGATACGCGAACGCGGTCGTGTTGCTGACGATCAGCACGAACCGGCCCGGGTCAAGCCGTGTCATCGGGCCGCCGGTGAAATCGAAATCGATCCCGTCGATGAACCGCACGCCGAACAGATCGATCGATGTCGGGCCAATGTTCTTCAGTTCGACGAACTCGAAATCATCGTCATCGAGAAAGCCCTCGGCGATTTCGTCGGCCGTACGATCGTAGGGGTGATAGTTCAGCTCGGTAATGGCGAAGTTTGCGGCATTGGCCGGCTGATGGGTGATGAACTGGGCTTCGTTCAGCGCGGACCATTCGGCACCGCTTTGCGCTCGGGACTTGACAAGCGTGTTTTCTGCCAGCGTGATCGGCCCACTGTAGACGACCGCTGCCGGGTCGCGGGGATCGGATCCGTCGAGCGTGTAGTAGATCGTGCTGCCGGGAGCCGTGATGGTCAGCTCGAAGCCGGGCGCGACCTGACCTCCCTGTTGGTTGAACGACGGCACGTCGATGCTCGGATATAGCCCGGCATCGCGGTACTGTTGCAACACGATGTTCGTACGCTGGGGGAAGTAGGTGTCCCTCAGCCAGTTGATTCGCGGGAGCCAGTCGTCGTCGCGTGTGCGGGGAGGGCTGAAGTCGTCGAGCCGGCCGTCGCCCCAGCGGGCAGACTCGCCGACGATCGCCCGATCGATTGTATCCGCCAAGGTGTTCAGCCGCTGAAGGTTGTGCGTGAGACTCAGCGCACCGTCGTTGAACATGTGTTGATAGATCCGATCGGCGTAGAGCATGCGGAACTCTTCAACGGCGCTCAGTTTAAGGTAGATATCACCCGGCCCGTCAGCCCAATACGGCTCTTCGTAGAGGCGGTTATCATCGAGGTGCAAGAGGCTGAATTCGGCGTCCCAAGTGTGGAAGTGCCACTTGGCGCCGGGCACGCGGCGGTGAGTGGCGATCCAGTTGCTCGTCGGCCAATCGATGTTGCCGGCGAACTGGTTGGCGATCATGTAGTCGACGAAATCGGGGACATCGAGCAGTTCTTGGACGGCGGCGTAGTCGATCGATGGCTGGGCGACGAGGTCCAGCAATTCGTTCCAGGAATTCAGGTTGCCCTGCTTGAGCTCCCAGGTGTGCAACACGTCGTATTCGTCTTTGTCGCCGCCGAAATAGCTCGCGGCGAAGGCGCCGTCGGGACGTTCGACCGGATCGTAGAGGCCCCAGTACAGGCCGTTGACGTAGAGGTGGACCCAAGTGCCATGGGGGGCGTAGCTGCCCATGTCGTTCTGCGCGGCGGCTACCCACTGGTCCTGGATATACGTCGATTCGGAGTCCTGCCCCACCCACCAGTCGGTGGCCCATGTGTCGAGCACGTCGCTGCGTAGGACAACCGTGTCGAAGGAATCGGTGGCGTCCTGGCCGAAGAGCGGATAGTCGAGCTTGGTCGGCCCGTAATCGGATTTGAAGAGCAGGCGGAACGAGTGTTTAACGCTGTTATCCGGGTAGCGGCCGGAGCGCCCGTGGATTCGCCCGCCGGCATCGACCTGGAAAAGCGTTTGCCCATCGCCGTCGATCATTTCGACGGAGACCGGGCGTTCCCAGTTGATACCCTCTAACGTCGGATTGGTGTAGATGCCCGTCTGCTCGTCCCAAAGATCGGCTGGATCGAAGACCAGCGACATCGTGGGCACTGATCGCAAGTCGTCCTTGATCGTCGTGCTGTAGCGAGGATCACCGACGACTTCGGGATCCATCTCGTAGTTGGCCTGTACCGGTTGGCCAAACTCATCGCCCCAGACGTGAAGGCCCCACGGGTCCGGATACCCGGCCCCGTCCTGTTGAATCACGTCGTCCAGGAAAATGTACGTGTGCGTGTCGACGTTGGTGGGCAGGTAACCCGGGAAAAAGGCGGCGGCCCGCAAGGTGGTCGTGGTCGTAATGTGAACCGGGCCTGCGTAGAGCGTTCCGTTGGTCTCGCTCGGCGCGCTGCCGTCGGTCGTGTAGTAGATCGCGGCACCGGGGGTGGCGGTGCTTATCGTTGCGTCGAACGGATCGGTGTAGAAGCCTCGGTCCACGGTAAACGTGGTGTCGCGGACGTAATCCAGATAACGCGGAAAGCCATTGGCTTCGCCCGGCGATGGCGTCTCGAAATAGCGGATGGCCCCCCCGAAGAAATCCGGCTCGATCAAGAAAGTCCCGTCATCGATTGCCGCATTCAGTCCATGGATAGCCAAGACGTTCACACCCGGCTGTACGAGGCCGAGATGCTGGCTAATGTCGATGTTTTCGGTCTGCAGCGATTCGGCCGCACTTCGAGAGGCCGTAGCGGTCGAATCCCATGTGGGCGACACGGGCGCGCTGCGTCGGGCCACTTCTTGGCCATTGATGAAGGCTACGAACCCGTCGTTGTGCTTGATCTTGAGCGTTAACCAGTCCAACACGGAAGGCGTGGCGGCTTCGAACGGGAAACGCAAGAAGACCGAGGCGTTCACACCATCCATCTGGGGCCCGATGTCGGTCTGGATTGGATCACCGATGCCCGCACCTGCCGTATCGAAGCCGATCCCCGGTGAAATATCGGCCGTAAAGGGCAGGTCCAGACCCTGGTTCGCCTGGTTTTCCGAGGGAGCATTGGCAAATGTCCAATTCGAGGCATCATCGTCATCGAAGCTTCCTACGCGTTGCAGCGATTCGGTCGGCGCCGCATCACTGGAAACCGGCGCCCCGTTCCATACCTCGGTCACGCGGATGTTCTCAAATGTGCCGACATCAACTTCCATCGTAGCCAAATCGGCCGCATCGTATCCCCAAACGACGAAGTCGACGATCTTGCCCTGGCCGTCAAGGATCATCACCCAGCCTTCGGCGCCGGCTATCCAGAAGATGTCGTCCCCGGCCGTGTCGACCCGGGTGAGCAGTTCGCCCGGGTCCAGCGAGTCAGGCAACGTCCAGAGCACGGAATGCACCTCGTTGATGTCGACGTTCATCGCGTTGTTGGCCGCCACAATCCAGCCGGACGTATCGGCGATGGAACCGGCGACGTTTTGGATCTCGATGTAATCGGGCGAGCCGGTGCCGGCTTCCGTGATCAGCACGCTCGGCGCCGTCGCGAAGCTGGTCCAGGTGGAATCGTCGAAACCTGGACCCGTCCAATTTGCGCCGAGCGAATCGTCTTGCGGGACCCAATAGGTCAGACTGCTTCCCGAGCGAAAAGCGAAGTCGGAAGAGTCGCCGCCTATGCCGTAAGAAATGTTCTGAAACTGGCGGGGAAACTCGGGGGCATATTCGTGGGCGACAGTCGCTCCATCCGGTTCGATCAGCGCCAAATACTCCCCTTCGCTGGCGAGTTGGAAATTCGTGTGCAGTTGCGATCCGGCCGTGCTGCGGTTCTTCCCAGAAGCGAACACAACGAGATACTCATCCGGACTGAGCGCAACGGCCGGGAACTGCCATTGTTGCAGGTTGTTCGCATCGTCGGTCAACGACCAGCCGTCAAGGTCGACCTGGCTGTCCCCGGCATTGTAGATCTCGATCCAGTCGGGCGAGTCGCCGTCCTCGTCGGGCAATCCGTTGCCGTTGGCGGCGAGGAACTCGTTGATCATCAGCGACGTACCGTCCAACACCAATCGCGGCTCGAGTTTCTCGAAGGAGAGTCGGGCGGAACGGGGGCGTCTCGATCCGGCTCTTCCGCTTTCGCGTTGTGAACGACGGTGACTTGTCATGGTTGATTGTGGACCATTAGTCGGGATCTTTGCGGCAAAAGGATTCACGCCCTGTTCCTACGCCCGAGAGTCGGTGGCCCGGGCACAGAAACCCATTATCGATTATAGTCGATGTTGATCTTCTTGTGTTGCATATTGTCGGGTTTTGTATGGTTATCTGTCATCCTTGCGGATCGTCGCTACAGAGGCCAAAAAACAATCCTGGTACAAGAATGTGCACCAGGATTGTCGATAATGAGTCAATTCGAAACTCGATGGCCGCCTAGGCCCTGTTTCTCCGGCGTAGCAGCACGAGTCCCAACAGGGCGCTGGTCAACAAGAGCAGGGTTCCCGGCTCGGGCACAACCACCGCAGCCGTGAAGACACCCGGCTGACCGGCTAAGGTGTAGGCCAAGCTCAGATCGCCGGTCAAATCCACATCCGTCTCACCGAGCACATCACCCAACGAGTGCTCGCCGCCAAGCGACATGGCAAACGCGCCGCTGATGGTCGCGTCGGTGTCCTCTTGGAACAGGCCAAGATTCTCGGCGTCGTCGCCGGTGAGGATGCCCGACTCGGACGAAAGCACAAAGCCGGTCACGGTCGCGCCGCCGGCGTCGATCACCAGCCTGTCACCGGTGACAACCAGCTTGACGTCGGCTCCCGCGGCGGCTGCGGCAGAGTCGGGATAGGTTCCGTCGCCGAACAGGCCCGTGCCTAGCAGGGCGAGAATATCCTCGCCGGAAATCTTGCTATCGGCGTTGAAGTCGCCATTACCCCAGTTAGCCTCGGTCGTTACACCGTCGCCGAACAGTCCGGCTTGGAGGATGTTGAGGATATCCTGGCCCTCGACCTTGCGATTGCCGTCGGTGTCACCCGGGGCAGCCTGGAAGACACCGATCTCGACTTTCCTGGACGCGTAGTAGACGCCGTTTTCTCCCGCCGGGTCATCGGTCTCGTTGCCGAACCAGATGCCGGCGCCCAGGTAAGTCGTCGCTGTCTCTGCCGGGAAGTTCGTTTCGGCCTCGGCAGGTATCGCGCCGTAAAGACCGTAGGAAGTGGGAATCGTGGCGAACGTACCATCGATGCCGTCGCCGGTAATTTCCATCTCCATGATCGTAAGCTGCTTATCGCCCCAAACGGTAGCGCCGCCGGGACTGGGGGCATCGAGCATAGGTTTCAGGCCGACAACTTCCAGCGTGCTGTTATTCAGCAGTGCACTGGCTGTAGTCGAGGCAGAGTCTCTGATGAGGATTTTGTCGTTGCGGTCCTCGGCGATCTCGACACGGTAGGTAGCCGAGGGGTCCATTTCCAGCGTGCCGACGACGGTTGCCGTGCCGGGACTGGAACCGACGTTCAACGTGCCACGGACAAGGACTGAGAACCCGGAGTCGCCGGGCTCGTCCCCGAGACTCGCCCCGTCGCCGAGCGTCAGATCTTGGACGCTCAGTGCGGGTGCTCCTTCCATGAGCAGGTTCACGCCGTCGGCAACCCTCAGGTCGCCGAACACAGCGTCGACCGCGGTATTGAAGGCCACGGTCGAGGTGGCGGTGACCAGGAGGTTCGTATCCAGCGCCACGTCGGGTGCGGCTGGGGAAGCGAACAGCAACCCGATATCGCCGCCGGCCGCTGAGCCGACCGATGTGCCACCGTCGCTCAAGAGCCGGTTGTACATTCGCACGTCGGCCAGCGAGCCGTCCAGCGCATGGGCACCATCGTTGCGAAGGCCAACCTGAAAACTGAAGACATCCAGCGACCCCACTCCACCATGGCCGTTCCGGGCTATTAACTCACCGTCCAAATACAGGCTGAGAATATTCGAGCCCCCGTCCCAAGTACTTGCCATGTGGTGCCATTCGTTGTCGGCCAAATTCGTTGCGGCTGGGTCTGAAATGTCGATGTCGATGTTCGGGCTCCCGGCGTCCCGTATGAACGCGTTCGCTTTCTCCCCGTTCCAGATCGCGGCGAGTTCCATTAACACTTCGTCGGTGCCACTCCCGTGGACTATGCTCCCTCGACCTGCCAGCGGATTGTTCGTCTTGACCCATGCGGAGAACGTGTAACTGTCCTCGCCCGGGGAAGACTTACCTGCCACGTCGATATGCCGCGTCTCGGTATCGTCGCCAAAGTTCGCAGCGTACGGAATCAAGGCGCTCGGCCCGGTCACTTGGGTAAGCATTCCGGCGCCGTCAAGGCCGTCGTAGGCGCTAGTGGCCGAGTTGTACCCCAGGTCCGCCTCATTGTCCGCGTTTTCAAAGGTATAGTGGACTTCGAGGTTGCTCGTGATATCCCCGTCACCAAACTCGTTAAAGGCCAGCCTGCCGCCCGAGAGCGTGATCAGATCGACCTTGTCCGCCAAGTTGGAACCCTGGGCCTCGAACGTGGGGCTGGCGCCGGCCGTATAAGCCAACACGGCGCCGCCGATCGTCAAACTGTCGCTGACGACCACGGGATGGTCGGCGGCGCTGACCGTGCTGATGGGGAAAACGGTCATTGAGGAGACGTTCAACTGGTCAGCCATCGTCAACGTACCGCTGAGGACTTCCACTTCGTCGACCGTGAGGGCACCGGTTGCGTTGAGGGCGCCCCCGTCGATCTTCAGGCCTCCAAACGTGCTGCTGGCCGCCAGCAGCGTCACGTCGCCCCTGACGGCCATCGTGCCTCCGCCCGTGACCTCGCCGGCAATCTGCAAGCTGCAGTCGTCGGTGGTCTCGACCGTCAGTGTTCCACTGTTAAGCGTCACGCCCCTGCCCGGGCTTCCGAGGGTGAGAGTCAGCGGGCCGATCGGCTCGCCGGCGTCGGCCAGCAGCGCAAGATCGCCGCCGGCGATTTGGCCGACCGACGCGCCACCGTCGCTCAGCAAGCGGTTGTACATTCGCACGTCGGCCAGCGAGCCGGTTAACGCTTGGGTGCCATCGTTGCGAAGGCCAACCTGAAAATCGGAGATATCCAGCGACTCCATTCCACCACGACTATCTCTGTCAACAAGCACACCGTCCACATACAACCTGAGAATATTCGAGTCCCCGTCCCAAGTACTCGCCAGGTGGTGCCACAGGCCGTCGGCCAAATCCGTTGATAGGTCATTCACCGCCACCCAGCCGCTACCGATGTCCTCCACGAACGCGTCCGCTATATTCCCCTCCACCTGCGGATGTGGGAAGGTAGGATCAAAAACCGAGGCGAGTTCCAGTAACACTTCGTCGCCGTTACCGGTGCGCCCGTGGATCATACTCCCTCGATCTGCCCAACTATCGTCATTCTTGACCCATGCGGCGAACGTGTAATCGCCTTCGCCCGGGGAAGACTTACCTATCACGTCGATATGCCGTGTGTCGGCGGCGGTACCGAAGTCCGCGGCGTACGGAATCAAGATGCCCGGCCCGGTCACTTGCGCAAGCGTTCCGGTGCCGCCCAGGCCGTCGTTGACGCCGCTGATCGAGTTGTACCCCAGGTCCGCCTCTGTCGCCGCGCTGGCAAACTGGTAGTGGACTTCGAGGTCGCTCGTGATGCCCGCCAAGTTGGAGCCCTGACCTTTGAACGCGGGGCTGGCGCCACCGGTTCCAGCGGTGAGCACGCCGCCGCCGTCGATCTGAAGGGCCGTGTCGTAGGCGGCTTCCGTTGTACCCACGGCGGCGGCCAGCACAACGCCTGCACCGGAGAGCGTGATCTTCGACGGCATATTGGTCAACTGGGTCGGGTCGCCCACCCGCATTGTGCCGCCGTTGACGGTAATCGTGCGGTCGGCCGGATCGGCGGCGCTGAGCGCCAGTGTGCCATTGACGGTCAGGTCGCCGAGCTCCATTGGCTGGTCGTAAGTGAGCGTCTGGCCCGACCCAATGGTAATCGCCGCGCCGCTCGTCGCCAGTGTGGCGCCGGTCATATTCAGGTCCGAGTCGATGTCAAGCGCACCGGTGACGCTGAGCGTCGCGCCTGGCGTGACGGTGTTGGCGCCCGCAACGGTGAGCAATTCGGCCGAGAGGCTGCCGGCCAAATCCAACGCCCCGCCCGCCTGAACCTCCGCCCTTCGGCCGCCCGACATGGCCCCGTCCGCGGCCACTGTTCCGCCGCCGCCGGACACCTC
>CAYYOX010000316.1:0-7774 GCA_964473065.1 uncultured Planctomycetaceae bacterium
TCAAGCCCCGCCTTCACTCCTCAATAACTGACCGCAAAGCCGTGAACGGTTACGTCATATCAAAGACTCTTTCGCTTTTGTTGATACGCGCCATCGCGGCAAGGGCGTCCGCGATAACGTCCTGCGATGCCGGAAAACGTCCTGCGATGCCGGAAAACATCGTGCCGAGATAAGGCAACTCGCAGGAAGTAATCTACCGGATCAGCGGCTGTCGGTATGTTATTTCCTGCGAGTTGCCTAACAACCGCCCCAACCCTGCATCCAAACGCACCACCCTGCCGAGGCAGGGAAGCCGTATACGACATGCGTCGGGATAACGACGATCGATGCGTGAATCACATAGACTCCGGAAGCTGTTTATTTCAAGCCGTATTGCCACGGCAGTAAACCAAGGACTTATAAAGAACGGTCTTCGCCGGAAACTGTGGGTGAATTCTGGCAAAGCCCCTTCTTTATGGTTCATCCAGGAATTCCTTCCGAAAACTATTTCCCCTGGACAAAAAACGCTCTGTATGCCATTATGGAGTGTTTCAGACACCCTTCCTCTTGTGGATAACACGACGATGTCGCCAGAATCTTTGCCAGCTTGGCACAATAGTCCGTTCATGAAAGCCACCCGCCGCGAGCCGGTCGATTGCGTCCCGATCTGGCTGATGCGTCAGGCTGGTCGCTATATGGCCGAATATCGCGAGATCCGCGAGAAGACGACCTTCCTCGATCTGTGCAAAAATTCCGACCTCTGTGCGGAAATAATGCTCATGACGGTCGAGCGGCTGGGGGTCGATGCGGCTATCATCTTCTCCGACCTGCTGCTGATCCTCGAACCGCTGGGGATGCACCTGGAATATGCCGTCGGCGAAGGGCCCGTCTTGCATAATCCCGTGCGCGAAGCGGCCGACATCGATCGGCTGCGTGAGTTGGAAGACGCCGACTCGCTGGACTACGTGATGGACACGGTTCGCAAGACCCGCGCGGGACTGAGCGATAAACTGCCGGTGATCGGGTTCGCCGGCGCGCCGTTCACCTTGGCTGCCTATGCAATCGAAGGGGGTGGAAGCCGCAGCTACCGTCACGTCAAGACACTCATGTATACCGACCCCGGGGCATGGAAAGCGCTGATGGAATTGCTCACCCGCGCAATCATTCTCTATCTGAACGCGCAGATCGAGGCCGGCGCCCAGGTCGTTCAACTCTTCGACAGTTGGGCCGGCTGCCTCGGCGTGGACGATTATCGACGCTATGTGCAACCGCACACCCAAGCCATCATTGAGGGCATCACGCCCGGCACCCCGGTGATCAACTTTGCGACCGGCAACCCGGCACTGCTGCCGCTCTTGACCGAGGCGGGCGGAGACGTCATCGGCGTCGATTGGCGGATCCGGCTCGACGACGCCTGGAAGATCATCGGCCACGACAAAGCCGTCCAGGGCAACCTCGAACCGATCGTGTTGCTCTCGAACCCCGCCGAGATCCGCCGCCGTGCCAAGGAAGTTTTGGACCAAGCGGAAGGCCGGCCCGGGCACATCTTCAACCTAGGGCACGGCGTGTTGCAACAAACGCCCGTTGAAAACGTCATCGCCCTGATCGACGCCGTCCACGAACTCAGCAGCCGCTAACGACTTCTTGTCCCGTTTAGCAGCCGCCGGCACGGCGGCTTGAAGCGGAGATACCGCCTGCCCGCAAAGCCGCCGTGCCGGCGGCTGCTAAACGGCCGGTTGCCTACGGAATCTCGACCGGCTCGCCGTCCTTCAATAATTCCCGCCAGGGCTTTTGGTCGCGATAGCTTTGCAACTCCTTGTCGAGGGCCTCTTTCTCGCGATCTTCGTCAGCGAGTTCCATGCCCTTTTCGGCCCACTTGATGGCTTCCTCGAAGTTGCCCGTCTCGGCATACGCCGCGCCCAGCGTGCTGAGGATGTGGGCTTGGCCGTACTCGGTCAGCCGACAGGACTGCTTGGCCAGTTCGATCGCCCGATTGCCGTCGCGGAGCTTCTCGTCGGTCGAAGTGGCCAGGACCCAGGCCAGATTGTTCAGCACGCCGGAATCCTCCGGCTCCAGGGCCAGGGCCTTTTCGTAGTCGGCGATCGCTTCGACCTGCTTGCCGGAGTTCAGCAGCGCGTCACCCCGACTCCGCAGAACCATCGGGTCGTCGGGCTTCTCGGCCAGCAGGGCGGAATAGATCTCTGCCGCACGGTCTAGCTTCTTCGCCGCACCGTAAAGCGATCCCAACTGCAAGAGCGTCAGCTTGTCCTTGGGCTTGAGCTTGAGTACGGCCTCCAGTTGCGCGATGGCCTCGTCAAGCCGATCGGCCTCGGCCAGGAGAATCCCTCGAAGGCTCATGGCGGAGGCCAACTCGGGACGATGCTTCAGTGCTTCGTCGACATCGGCGAGTGCCTTCTCTTTGTCACCGCGCTGGTTGTGCGCCGTCGCGCGGAGCAGGAGCACGTCGACATTGTCCGGGGCCATTGACAGGGCCAGGTCCAGATCGATCAAAGCCGCGTCGAGGTTCTCTTGGGCGGCGTGAATGCGCGCCTTCTGCATCAGCGGATCGACCGAGTCGGGCATCAACTCGCGAAGTTGGTCCAGGCAGACCAGGGCTTCGTCGAATCGTTTCAGCCGGGCCAGAACCATCGTCTTGACGCTGTAGGTCGGATAAGCTTTCGGCGACAAGGAGATCGCCTCGTCCAGATCGACCAGTGCTTCCTCTAATTGCCCTGCGGCGGCACGAATCAATCCACGGGCGCGCAAGGCCGCCGCTTCGCCGGGTACTAGCCGCAAGGCTTCATCGAGATCGGCTAACCGCTGGTCCGGCTCTCCGCTGGTCGTTGCTCGAAAAAACAACGCCTTGGCCTTCATTCGCGGATCGTCGAGCTCCAAAGCGATCAACTGATCGAGCGCTTCGACCATTCGTTTCTTATCGCCGTCCGGCGTACGGTGCAGTTGCGCGATGGCCAACAGGGCCTGGGGCTGTTGCGGGTCGAGCTTGGCCGCTTTTTCCATGTCGTCCAACGCGGCCTGGCGCAGTGTGGCGAATTCCGGGTGGTCAGCAGACGCACGCGCCGCCAGTCCGGCGCGATGCGAACCGCGCCGCACGAGCGTCGATACCAACAGCCGCTGGCCGAACTCGCGATTCTCTTCGTCGAGGCCCTTCTCCAACGCACTTTCGCAGAGTTCGATGACCTTGCCCAGGTCGTCTATCGACTTCGAGCCGAGCGTGACTTCGGTGGCCCGATCCAAGTCTTCCTGGCCTTCGTTTTGGGCCCATGCCTCGGCGCTAAGCACCACGGCCAACAGCAGTGCCGCCACGCCCACTGGTTTGAAGCACATCATCGGAAGAAACTCCCTTCAATTTCCGGTCGGTTGCCGTGTGAATGTTTAGCAGTCGCCGGTACGGCGACTTGATGTTGAAAATACTCTTCGCGGTAAATCCGTCGTGCCGACGGCCGCTAAACGGTCTCTGATTATAGGCGACAGAGCCGGCCGAGGAAAGCGAGATCGGCTCTTATCACGGCTTCACTTCCGCCTGTTCGGCGGGGGGCGGTTTCTTGGGCTTGGCTTCCTCCGGGCGTAAGGTTCCCGAGTCGATCAGCAGGTAGCCGGACCAGAAGAAGGGGTGCTCGGCCTTGGGGGCCTCGTCGGTCGTTTCGCGCTTGATGCGAGGTTCGGCTTCCAAATTCAGCCGCGACGACGACGTCAGCAGCATGGCCCGCTGCCAGGCGTCGGCCGGCGAGGTATGCGGAAGCTCCTGGGTAAACTCGCAGACCAGGTCGTAACTGGTTTGACCGCCCGTGTTCCATCGGCTCAACAGCAGGGTCTGTGTCCCGCTGGACATCAGGCCGCAGACGGTCAAGAATATCTCGTTGCCCGGGGCCGTGCGATCGACCCGTTTCAATCCATTCTCGGCCGCCGTATGGAAACCCGGCAGGATCACTTCCCGAGGCCCTTGCCAAGGCAACCCGAACCAATCGGCCAGCCGACTGCCCGGCTTGCCACGGTCGAGCGGCAGCGGCGCGAAGTCGTAGGGCCCCGCTCCCGAGAGGTTCAGATCATCCAAAACGATCAGCCGATCGAACAGCGACGCGTAGACCGCCGACGGTGCGGGCAAAGGTGACTTCAAGGCCACGCAATCGGGGATCGCCTCGGCCAGTCGGTCGAACGCGGCTTGTGAAACGGCTTCGTCCTGGCGAGGGAACATCTTGCCCACGACCACGGCCGTGCTGCCGGACGCGTTGCGGCCGCGACCGGTCGGAACGGCCAGCGACAAGGTCGGCGCGTATCGAATGCGGAACCGCCCGAGCAGCGGCTCCATTTGCCCGCCGACGCTAACCTGCAACGCCTCGAACGGCACGTACCAGAACAGCCCATCCGGTACAATCGCCAACTCTTCGAACGGCTGCGAGAGATCGACCCGAGAGCCTTTCAATATCGATTGCAACACGTCGCCGGCCGACTGCTTCCACTGCGGGTCGCTGAGTTCTTTTAACGTGAGTTCATGGTTCTGTTGGAAATGGCCCATCTCTCGCAATAGTTGGGCGACCTCTTTCGACAAGGTCGCGGTCGAGCCGATCGACCAGAAGGCATATTTCTCGCGGTTCAGCAGGAAGCCGTACCACCGTCTGCCGGTGACAAAGAAAGACAGCACGGCATGGCCCGGGGCCAAGGCCGCTTGGATCTCTTTCACGCTGCGCAGCGGCGGGAAGACCAGTCCGGCCCCTTCGCGGCGAACGGCCATCTCGCGCAGCAGCGCCTCCTGATTCAGGCTGATCGATTCGAGTTGGTCCAACTCGCGGCTCTGTTGGCGCAAGCCGGTCGTATCGTCGGCCACTAACGGCATGGCCTGCAGCCGCCGGCGCGTGGCCTCGGCCTGTCGGGAAAGCTCCTCGTAGGCCGGGTAGCGTCCCCGTAGATCTTGACGCAGCAACTGCGATTGACGATCGAGCGATTTCATGGGCCCTTCGAGGATCCAACGCAGCGACTGCAACCGTCCACCGTAGGCCAACGAGCTGAAGAACCGATGTCGGCGCGTTCGGTCGGTGATCTCCAACGCCCGTTCCGGTTCCCGCCGTTTGTTCAAGGCCACGTCGAACCATCGCTCGAACGGGCCTACATGCGGGGTCAACAGCACGGCCATCGCCTCCATCGGTTCGATGGTCCAATCTTCCGGCAGTGGGTCGCGCAATACCTGGCCGTAAAGTTCCATGGCGATCCGCGACGCGACTTCGTCGGTCGTGTAGAGCCGATCGGCCAGATGGATATGGAACAGCCAATGCGATCCGCCTTGCTGCAAGTAGCTCATGGCCGCGGCCAGGGCGGCGTCGCCCTCGGCGAGATTCTTCTGCTGAAACAGGACCAAGGCATTGAGATAATTCAGCCGGCAACCGATCCGCCCGGCCCCCATCTGACGCCGGCCGATGGTCCTGCGGGCGAGTTCCAAGGTGACGGCCGCTTCCCTGGTTTGGCCCAACACGGCGAGGTTCTCCGCCTGGCAAAGCAACAGCGAGACTTCCAGGTGCGTGAGGTCCCGAACCTTGGCCCAAGCGATCGCCGCGGATAGCGGAGGAAACGGTCCCTTGCGATTGGCCATCAAGTGGACCTTGGCCCCAAGTCGAAAGGCCTCTTCCAACACGCCCGGATCGGGGTAGCGAAATGCGGCACAGGTTGCGTCGTGAAGATACTGCGAGGCCGCATCGAACTTGCCGCGTTGCATGGCCAGTTTACCCAAGCTCAGCAGGGCGATGCTGGTCATCGGGTGGTCGAAGTCGCCGGCCGCTACCTGCGAGCGTTGCAGGTACGGCAAGGCCTGGTCTTCCTTCCCTGCGGCCAAGAGCGCCAATCCCCGCTGAATGTCGTTCCAGGCTTCCGACCAGTGGTTCGGCAATCCGGGCCGCATCACGGCGGCGAGCAGGCTTTGAGTCAAGGCGTCGTGCGGACTGGCCGGGCCGAGCAGTTCCGTCCGCCGTCGGATGGCCAGTGTGGTACAGCGTACGATCTCCTGAACGTGGATCGGACGCAGTTGAGCCTGCTGCACCACGCCGCCTTCGCGAAATGGTCTGTTGTTGTCGATCTGTCCGATGCCGATCGGGAACGACTTGGGATAGCGTCCCAATCGGGCGCCCCGGGAACTTTGGCCCCAGGGGATTCTTCGGCCCCTGTTCGAGACGCGAATGTTTGGCGGGAATTGAACGCGCGTCATCCATTGCGAGTAGGCCGTCGCCAACCGAATCGCCGCCGAATAGTGCTCCAGCGCCTCTTCCAGATGGCCCATGTGGTAGTAGCACTCGCCGACCATCGTCTCGTAGCAGATCGAGTCGAGCCACCTTGCCTGAGCCGTCTTGATGGCCCCGCGCCCTTCGCTGCGAAAGTCCTTCAACGCGTCCCCGTATTGACCGTCGTAGAGCTCGGAGAAGACCGCCTGATAGGCCAGCGACGGAATCTCGCGAGTCATTTGGGCTCGCGCGGGATTACCGGCCAGCAAGCCGCCCAGGAAGACCGAGAACACCAGAATCGCCCTCTTGGGGCCGGACCGATCTGGACGCACTTCAACGCCTGCACTCATGGCACCAATGCTCCTGCGCTCTTCTATAGGTCGTCGAACTCTTGCGGGCCGACCGAGTCCGATAAGTTCCGTGCTACTACGATCTTACGCCGCTTGGCTCGGCTTTTCCAGCATGGCCCCGGCCGATTGTGGCCCGAGCCCCGTTTCCTGCTAAAGTTCATCACCTTGCCGGACGATAACGATCTTGACGATTGTGCGGGCAGGGTGGAGTTTGCCCGTGAGGTAAGTTGGGTAAGATAGCGAATGCAGAAAAGCAAATGGAGGTGGTCCATGAGGGGCTTGATTAACTGCGGCAGGGCTCCGCGGGCCGTCCTGCTGGGACTGGCGGTGTTGGCCGCTGGGGGTGTGACGGGTTGCCAAGTGGATATCGGCGGCCAGATTCACCCTAGTCCGTACTATCTGGACGACGACGTACAATATTTCCCACAGGGACCCGAATTCAAGCTCGCTCGGGAAGCGGCCGCCATGAAACAACAGGCCCCGCCGTCAGGTTGGCAACCCTGATTCTCGGGCAGATTGATGTGAGAAAAAATCAGGTTGCTGTAAGAAAGAATCAGGTTGCTGTAAGAAAGAATCAGGTTGCTGTAAGAAAGAATCACTGCCGGGCGACTTCGGCACTTTGGTCATCGAAGTGACCGAGCGTCGGGGGGGACGGTGGAAGTAGTGGGCAGTAGACGGTAGACAGTAGGCAGTGACGCGCAAGCGTCGCTTGCGTTCTTTTCTGCTTACTGCCTACTGCCTACTACTTACTTTCAAAGGATTCCACGCAATGACCGAGCTTGATCTTGCCCCGAACGCCCAGCAATGGGTCAATGTGGTGCTGATCTGGGTCGGTTTCGGGACCTTGGCCGGGTTGGCCGCCAAGGTGATCTTGCCCGTGCGACAGCCTTCGGGCTCCATTCCCACGTTGCTGCTGGGGATCGTCGGCAGCGTGCTCGGGCTGCTGGTCCTCTCGCTCGTGTTTCGCTCGCAGCAAGTCAACCCCATCGGCCCGCTAGGATTCCTGGCCGCCACCGCCGGCGCCTTCCTGCTGATGATTCTCTACCACTTCGCCTACGGGTTCTTGTTCGATAGGGGCGAGGATCCGGGGTCTTGAAGTTGGGACCGTGTGGGTTGGGCCGCATGGTCGCTGAAGCGACCAGCCCCCACGAGAGCGCTCGGGCCTCATTCTACGCCTTCGCCGGCGTCTTGGTTGTAGAGCGGCATGTAGCGGTAATAGAC
>CAYYOX010000317.1:0-7769 GCA_964473065.1 uncultured Planctomycetaceae bacterium
CCTCTACTCTAATAAATCAGGAGGCAGTTGTCTCACTCATGTTGGCACAGAGGGGTCCGTTCCCCTTGTCATCATCGCCACTAGCCGTGAGAATAGAGTAGCGGACCTGGGAACCGAGAAGGATATCCCATTGAGCGGTGACTTCGACTTCCGAATCGCAGGCAACTTCGCCTCCGTTACACATCGGACAACTTCTCATACGGTTCCCGAATCATTCCAGCACCTTTCACCAACCCGAGGAGATAATGGAAAAGGCCCAGAGAATTCCCCCGAGCAAGGAAGACCCCGCTGCGGTGCCGAACCACACGGAGAAGATCAAGTCCCAAGTGTTGGCGAAGATCGGCAGGCCGCCTCGATTGGACCATGTGGAAGTATCCGAGCACCGCAATGGCAAGTACCGGGTCAACATTTGGGAGCGGCCTGAGCTGAACAAGAACACCGCCGTAACTATTTCTCCCCGTATTGGGCCGTCCTATTATTTGACGGTGTCGGACAAAGGCGAGATTATGCACAGTAATCCGCCGATGGCCAAGTTGGACTCTCATGCCTGAACTTACTCTCCCTCGTCGTACTCAGCCTGAGCCCGCACTCACCAAGGCCGTTTGTTAGAACCCACTAACAGAACTTCTAAACAACCGTTCTTTTTTGTAGGTTTCACAAAATGACGAAAATGGATATTGCGGTTTTCCTAGAGAGACTTCTCGCTCTACGAGCAAGACTCCGGGGTGACATCACCCAGATGGAAGATAATGCCCTGAACAAGGACCACAACAAGACCACCAGTATGCCGAACCACATGGCAGAGCTTGGCAGTGGCAACTTCGATAAGGAACTCACGTTGAGTCTGCTGGGACAGAGAACGACGCCCTCGACCAGATTGAAACGGCAATCGAGCGGATCGAAGACGGCAGCTATGGCCAGTGCGAAGAGTGCGGTGGAAGGATCCCCAGGCCTCGCCTTGAGGCCATCCCTTATGCGGCCCTGTGCGTACAATGTGCGTCACAACAGGAAGAGGGCGACTTGCCGTAAGCCAAACGAAAAAGGCCCTGACGCGGGGTCCAGGGCTCGGATCACTTTCAGGATGACGGGTAACGGTTGAGGTCGAGGCAAAGGCAAGAGAGTTGGCGGTGCTGAAGATGATGAAGCAATTGGCCGAACGATGGTTTGTTTACATCCTGCGATGTGCTGATGGCTCACTCTATACGGGCATCGCCAAGGATGTGGACCGGCGGCTCAAACAACACAACGCAGGCACCGCTTCACGCTACACACGCAGCCGATTACCAGTCACTCTCGAATATCACGAAGAGCAGCCGAATCAGAGTTTGGCGTTGAAACGGGAGGTGGCGATCAAGGCGATGTCACGGCAAAAGAAGGAATCGCTGATTCGCCGGTTGGCGGGGTGAAGCTTTGGCTCATTTCGATGGCCCACCCTCGTCTTCCCAGCGTGCGACCTCGGCATCATAACGTTCGTGCATACCATCCAAATCACGTTCCTGTTCGACGTTGGAGAACTTTTCGGTCAGGTCGGCGTCGTCGGCTTCGCCTAGCACGTTCTTAGCCATTTGGAACAGGATGTTGTTTTCCTTGTCGATGTGCTGTCGCAAGAGCGGGATGAATTCCTTGGCCGCAGCGACGAATGTAGTGTCGTCAAATGGATCGGCCTCACTGGCTTCTCGCATTCGGCGCACGCACTCACGGCCAACCTCGTGCTCTTGGAGCATACAGCCGATGGGTCCACCTTCCTCGGAAATGCCACGTTCTTTGAGCAAAGGGAACAGCAGATCCTCTTCCTTGGCGTGGTGGCATTGGTCGGCAAATTGCCGGAAGAATTGCGGTGCCCACTTGGGAAAGTCGTCGGGGACGGATTGACCACACTCAATTTGAGAGACGACCTTTTCCAAGACACCGAGCCCACGCTCGATAATCTCATGTTCTGCCACCAGCCGGTCGATGGATTTCATGTTCTTAATCCTTATGTGCTTTGTCCTGTGGAGGCTTACGAACGTCCCCACTTTGCAATCGCTCACGCATGGTCTTGGGGTCGTTCATCCGACTCTGGCGGAGTTCGCCAAGTTCATCGATTTCGATGAAACCGTTCTGGTTCTGGTCCAGACGCTTGAAGCCCATTTCAGGCCCTCGGAATTCTGACTTATCCACTTTGCCGTCACCGTTCTGGTCATTACGCAACATGAATATGGTTTGCAGGTCGTTCGTATTGCTGCGTGGCACAGTGGGCATGGCTATCGGGACAGCTTTCTTATCAGGGCCATTATAGCCCAGAGGATAGCGGTGAGAACCACCGTCCAAAAGATTGACGCCTTCCAGTCTATCATTTGCTCGTTCCTGCGGGTCTTGGGTAACATGCCTACGTCATGATACCATGTTGCGGCTGGGAAAACAGCAGCCTGTCCGCTGTAGCTGGCGGGCTGTTGCCGTGCTGGAAAGTCGAGTAGAATACCACGGAAATGGCCCCGGAAACGGCGTGAACCTGACAGCGAGCATAAGGACAAAACGACCATGTACATGTCTCACATAGCTTTGAACCGGAGCGTGGAGGAACAAGCGGCGCGGGACGAGTCCTACCGCCGGGCTCTGGAGCGGAACCATCGTCCACTCCTCTCGCACGGTCGCAGCATGTCAGATGAAGAACTATTGGCGAAACTCCGCCAATTCGGCTTCGATGTTCAGCGTCAGGGGCTCGTGGGCGGTCTTCCTAACTTCGTTTCTGCGGAGGCCATGTCGAAAGCCATGATCGCTGACGCGGGAATCGGTATCCCCGACGCAGAGGTGGATTGGGTATGGATTGCCACAACCTGCCTGTGGGAGCGCTGGCAGCCGGACCTGCCGAACATGGAGATGGTGAACGACAAGATGCAGGCCGGGTACGCGGCGCTCGAAACAGGCGACACCCTCCAGGCCTGTCGGCTGTGGCTCGAAACGTGGCGCGCGGTTCTCGGCATCATCGACCGGGCGGAAATGGATTCACTCGACGAGTTTGACGACTGTTTTGGCGGTACACAGAGCGTGTTCAACTGGGTTCAAGACCTTGAAACGGAACTGCACAACGCCGGACTTAAGGAGCCCAGGTTCTTCCATGAGCGGATCTCGCTGTGCGAGGTGATGCTCGATCGGTTCTCCGATGGGACGCTACCTGTCGACGGCTTCAAGACGGCATTGGCTGAGTCGTATTTCGAGCTAGGCGACCGCGAGAAGGGTGAACGCCTCTTTCGCGTCTGGCTGGAGGAAACGCCGCAGTGGGGCTTTGGTTGGATTGCGTGGTCAGACTGCCATTGGTTGTTCACCAAGCCCGAGCACAAGGACGCCACACGCGCGGAGCAGATCCTCCAGGAAGGACTGGCGTCACTCGGCGTCGAGAACAGGACACATATTCTGGAGCGGTTACAGCTACTCTACGAGGAGACGGGCAGGGACGAGGAGGCCGAGGGCGTGTGTGAGGAGATTGCGCAGGAGCGGGAGCCGAAGACCACGACGACGGTCAGGGGCGGTCCCGACTCCGTGCAAGTCAAGCAGACGTACGATTTTGGCGAGGAAGGACTTCCGCTGGAGCAACTTCCTGACCTTGCACAGTCTTCGCCGCTTGGTCGGCCTGTTGGCGGCGGTTCTTTAGAGGGACAGCACAGGGTGGGGCGCAACGACCCTTGCCCTTGTGGCAGCGGTAAGAAATTCAAGAAGTGTTGCATCCGGAAGCCTCGGTAGTACGTGTGCCCTGGGCTGGGCAAGTTCATTCCAGTAGAGAGTCGCGATAGTCTACTCGAACCCCCACAGCCGGGAAGACTAATTGTCGCTATTCAGCTAGCGTATTCCAGGACAGACGGGCAATCCTCGATCCTCTGAAACACCTCTTCCCGATGGATTGGCATTTCCGCAGGAGCGTTGAAGCCCAACTTCACCCGGCCACCGCGCACCTCCAGAACGGTCAAAGTCACGCCGTCGCCAATGACAATCCCCTCGCCTCGCTTTCGACTGAGAACCAACATTTCTTGTTCCTCCTTGAAAAAGTGAATCCGTTATTGTCAAGCCAGGACGTTTGTTGCGGGCGTTGTCGTTCTCGTGTCTGCGGGAAGACATTGAGTTGAGTCTACGACTTTCGTCCCTGCCGTACTTAGTCAAACGGTCTTGGCTGCCGCACCGGTAGTATCGCAGAAACTCGGGGTGGGTGAGAATCAGGACACACGGAACTTTCATGGCAGGTATTCCCCGTAATTGGCATAGGGGATCCCCTTATCGGAAGCCCGTACGGCAAAAAAACATCAATGAGGTGTAACTACCGACGAACCCAGGATCCTGCAGGTGTGCGTGCGGCAGATTTCGGCCCAAGTCGGGCTTCGTACCCCAGCGTAAGAGTGGCTTGCAGCGTGTAGCCAATCGATTTCCGTCTTGGCACACGGCTCGGCACAAAAGAAGCGGCCGAGACGGTAAGCCCAAAGGCCTTCCAGGGCATTGCCCCGGCACGTCTCGGCCAGCGACCAGTCTACCCGGGGAGAGAGCGATCGAGAAGGGTGCGAAGGGGTGTTTATCAGAAGCTCTAGTCTGATGAGTTGGCTGTATAGGTCAGAAGAGGAATAAAAGACACGCGTGTCACCAAAGGAGCCTTTATCCCCAGGCCCGGACATTGTGTCCGGCACGGCTTGAGACTCAAGACGCATCTCGCGATTACAACGCGCGACTGCATTCCCGTATCGGGGCGAATAGCGTGTGCCGGATTCAGAAGTCGCCCCTTGTAAGAGATCAGGCTTTCGGGCGTTTCTTGGCTGATTTCTTCCGCTTTGCCCGTTTCGCTTTCCCTTGCTTCTTCCGTTCAGAGTTCAACGGCTGCTCGGCTTCGGCGAGAAGTTTCTTGATCGAGGAGATCGTTCTTTTCAACTTCTCCTGAACCGACTTCGGCAGATCCTCCAGAGTAGCAGACTCTCGGCTCCGTTCTTCGTCCCCTGGCTCCTGGAGCCCATCGAACCAGCGTAGCCAGCCGTCGCTCATTTTCTCGATGTGGGCCAAGGCGTCATGCCGTGTCTTGGGTCTGGTTGGACCACGACGCTTTTCGCTGCTTTTGCCGATTCGCTTCGTGATTTCAGCGGCAAGGCGCTTGCTCCCCCAGTCATTATCAGCAGCTTCGACCTGGAAGCGGTGCCGTAGTTGCGCGTCCTCGACTCGCAACAGTTTTCGGACGTGATCCGTTGACAGCGGACTCCCTTTCGAGTTGCGCAGTTTGCACAGCTTCTCAAGATCCTTCTTGCTGTAGACCCCGGCGAATTGCCGGGCCTTGTCGCAGTATTCCCGTGATCTGTCAACCTTTTCGGCAAAGCCTTGGATGATACCTTTACTGTACGGCTTGCCTTCGGGATTGGCCTTCTTACATGCTGCCAAGATCTCTTGTCCCAGGGCGTGATATTTCCGGAGTTTCTGCTCCACTTTGGGAGCGCTTTTTCGAGAGACGTGCTTGGGTTTCTTTTTCGCCATGCCGGTGTCCTGCTGTATTCGGGGGCCCATGATTCGAGAACGTGTCTGTCGCCATAATAGTCCTCCGGCCGTGGAATAGCCACCCAGGGGAGTGCGCGGGCAAGTAGCGGCCAACTGGCTTCCCGGGCAAGCCTGCTAGTCACGGCGTCCGGTGTTATGATTGCCATCACCTTGGAGGCAGAAAATGGCGAATAATCGGCATCTGAGGAACGGCTGGGGTGAAATAGATGCCATTACGGGATCCAGGGGTGGCCTGAACTGCGATCAAGCAAATCTGGATGCTAGTTTCTCCAACGGCTTGTTTGATGCATTATTCAACCGTGCTGCGCTTCGCTGGTTCACGATATTGGGCAATTGACTATTGTCTAGGCGTCTCCTTTTCTACCTCCGTGCCCATAATCGTTATTGC
Organism: uncultured Planctomycetaceae bacterium; assembly: GCA_964473065.1. Taxonomy (GTDB): domain Bacteria; phylum Planctomycetota; class Planctomycetia; order Pirellulales; family Thermoguttaceae; genus CAYYOX01. Next base: position 5,888 of record CAYYOX010000317.1, read on the forward strand.
TCCAATGGTCACAGAAGATGGCGTCACAGTACTTCCCAAACCACCCACGACCATTAGAACAGGCGACTCTTCCAAATGTCCTGCCTTCAGTGTAACTTCAACGGCCTTCTCCGGCGCGTTGTGCCACGCGAACATAACCTTCTTGTCTTTTCGTACAAATCTCACGATCCCACTTGTTTTGGTTGGAGGGCGTAACATAAAAGTCTCGCCCCACATCTCAACATTAAATGAAGTGAACCGTGAACTAATGCATCGTACTTCCATCACGAAATCGCCTTTGAATTTCCGCTTCGACCGAAGTGCCGCGGGGCTGGCTAGCTTCAAGCTTCTGTTCTCGATCCGCCATTTTCCTGCAATGTCCCAGTCCTTCTTTATCTCGTTCGCATCCGTAAAGGAATACTGCTTCACCTTTCCCGGCAAACGGCGACGGGCTATTCTCTTTGCCGGTTTCTTTTGAGTATCCGAACCATCGTGGACCAAACTGTTCAACGCAATACCGCTTGCGGATTTCGGAGACCTGGGCACATCGGCAATCCGCCACAACTGTACGACATTTCCCGTTCCGCAAGTAGCTATCAAGCGTCCATTTGGGGCTATCTCTATTGACTCGTCAACGCCGTCGATGTTCTCAACGACGAAGGCTTGAGTGAGCAAATCGATGTTCCATAGCCGGAGGGACTGGTCGTATCCTCCAGACAGCAGGTACTTCCCGTCTAAAGTGAACTCCGTGGCAACAACATGTTTAGTGTGCCCAACGAGCGTTCCAAGGCGCGAAAGATCCTTAGTATTCAAGACATGAATCAGAGTATTATCGGCGAAGACCAGCTTTGTACCATCGGGCGAGAAGTTGATACAGTGAGCATCCTTTGCCATATTCAGATAAGTCCACCTGCGAACAATCGGCCGTTTAGTGATATCCCATACACACAGTTGCTTATCCACCCCGACAGCCAAAGTCTTGGAATCGGGAGAAAAGGAAACAGAAAAGAAGGATCTCTTATCGTGCTCCAGCCGTGCGATTTCCGGCACTTGTCCGATTCTTAGATCCCATACACTGACGATTCCTGTCAGCCGCCCTCCCCCCGCAAGGAACCGACCGTTTGGGCTGATTGCGATAGAAGGAACATTATTCTTCTGTTGATCCAGAACCTTGCGAAGCCTCGGCGGGCGGACGCTAAAGTCCCACAATTGGACCTTGCCGTTGAAGTGACTGACTGCCAGTGTCTCTCCGTCAGGCGTGAATGCTAGCGATATCGGAAACGCCTTCTCTCGGTCAGGTAGTGTGAAGGAGCTAGCTTTGGCAAGGTGCGATCCAAGAGTCCACAACCGAATCGCGTTGTCGCCAGCGCTGGCGAGCACTTTCCCGTCAGGACTGAAGGCGACCCCACAACTCTTCTTCTTCGTGTACGCCTGCAATGTCCTCACATGCGTGATCACCTTGCTAGAAGCAATCACTGGAGGTGCCTTCGCTCCCTGTAGCAGCGAAAGTCTTTTCTTCACTTTGTCTTTTTGCAGTCCCGGTGGCAAGCCAGGAAGTGCCTTTTCGTACCAGTGTTGGATGCGCTTCCGAAGATTGCTTCTCTTGACGCCCTCTTCCTTTTCTGCCAACTCCCACCAACCGTCACCAAGAGCGACGTGCCCTTCGCTATCGACTGCGCCTGCAAGTTCCTTCATCGCCAGCTTCTTCAACTGCTTGTCGCTTCCCAATGCTAACATGGGAATGCCCTTTTCCCAGTTGCCTTTGAGGAAGCAGTGATAATTGCCAATCGCCAAGTTGGCGTCGGCATCAACGGGGTGTTCCTTGAGCTTAGCAAAAGCATCTCTGGCCGCCTCATAAGCTTTGGCAATCTCCGCGACTTCCCCGTTACGTGTCACGACCTGT
>CAYYOX010000318.1:0-7703 GCA_964473065.1 uncultured Planctomycetaceae bacterium
GAGACGTTTCCGCGGGTTTGACATCTATTGTGGCTCGGAGCCAGTCCCCATTTTCCACCGGTTTGCTTTTTTCGGCCGACTTCTCCATAATGCCGGTTGGCTCGTTGGAAAACGAAGGTTCGTCACTTCGGGTATCATGGAATCCCAACTGATCGCTTGGCTTCGCGAGCGTCTGCCGGCTCATCCGCTGTTGCGGTTGGGACCCGGGGACGATGCGGCCGTGTTGCGCACGGCCGACCGGTCGGATTGCGTGGTCACGGTCGATCTATTGACCGATCAGGTCGATTTCAAGTTGACCGAAGTCGATCCGGTTCGCGTGGGCCGCAAGTGCCTGGCGGTCAACCTTAGCGATCTGGCCGCGATGGCCGCCCGACCGTTGGCCGCCGTGATTGCCTTGGCCCTGCCGCGTACCGGCGGCCTGGAGTTGGCCATGGCGTTGTACGAGGGCCTGTTGCCGCTGGCCGAAGAGTTCGACGTAGCGCTGGCCGGCGGCGATACCAACAGTTGGGACGGACCGCTGGCCGTCAGCATCACCGCGCTGGGAGAGGTTACCGAGCAGGGCCCTTTGCGTCGCGATGGGGCCAAGCCGGGCGATCGGATCGTGGTTACCGACCGTTTCGGCGGCAGCATCCTCGGCAAACAGTTCGACTTTCAACCTCGTATCAAAGAGGCCCTCTTGCTTCACGAGCAATATAGACTTCACGCGGGCATCGATGTGAGCGACGGGTTGTCGATCGATCTGGCCCACCTCTGCCAAGAGAGCGGTTGCGGGGCCATGTTGAATCTGGCGGCCGTGCCCATTGCGGACGATGCGAGACGGCTGGCCGACGGTATTACCCCGTTGCAGCACGCGCTTCGCGACGGCGAAGACTTCGAGTTGATCCTGGCCGTGCCGCCGGACGAGGCCGACCGAATGCTGGCCGAACAACCGCTCGGCATACCATTGACCGACATCGGAGAATTTCTCCCCAAGCCGGGCCTATGGCAACTCGACGACCAGGGCCGCCGCAAGCAACTGGTGCCCGGCGGGTGGGAACACAAATTCGATTGACGATCACCCATGAACAGTTTCACCTTCAACGCATCGAACGAATCGGACACCGGGCGGCTGGGGACCGCGCTGGCCGAGGTGTTGCCTGACGGAACGACCGTGGCCTTGTGCGGCACGTTGGGGGCGGGCAAGACCCAGTTGGTTCGGGCAATTGCCGCGGCCTCGGGTGTCGATTCCCGGGAGGTGGTCAGCCCGACGTTCGTGCTGGTGCAGGAGTACCATGGCCGGCGGCCGGTCGACCACTTCGATGCCTATCGGCTCCGCGACGAGGACGAATTCGAGCAGCTCGGGCCCGACGAGTATTTCGAAGGCGACGGGATTACGCTGGTCGAATGGGCCGATCGGGTGGAAGCCTGTCTGCCGGCCGAGCGGATCGAGATCCAAATCGAGGTCACGGGCGCCGATTCCCGGCAATTCGAGGTCATTGCCCGAGGCGACCGATATGGAGAAGTGATCGAGGACTGCCGGCGGCGGCTCGAGGCCGAGTAAAGCGATTTTCTAGCTTGGCGTTTAGCCGGATGCCCCGATCGGCTATACTAGACATAACTCGTTTAGCCACCGCGTCCACGCGGTGTTAGAATTGTTGCCCCGGTGTGGACGCCGGAGCTAGACCGCCCAACGACCCGAAACGAAAAATGCCTCCCGACGCCTGGATTGCCTTGGCCGTGACGGCGGCCGTGTTCGTCGCCTTGCAGGTGCAGCGTAACGCGCCGACCGACCTGCTTTTCTTGGGCGGGATGGTGGCCGTGACGCTGTTGGGGGTGATTACGCCCGAGCAGGCTCTGGAAGGGTTCGCCAACGAGGCCGTGTTGACTATCGGGGCACTGTTCGTGGTCTCGGCCGGATTACGATCCACAGGCGTGCTCGACTGGGCCGGCAACCGCCTGTTGGGAACCGCCAAGACGGCCCGAAACGCGACCGTTCGTTTGGCCTTCAGTCTGGTGGGTATCTCGGCCTTCGTGCTCAATACGGCCGTGGTCGCCATGTTCGTGCCCGTGGTGCTGGATTGGTGCCGCAGTCGGGCCGTGTCGCCTTCGCGACTGCTGATCCCCGTCAGCTACTTGGCCATTCTCGGAGGAACCTGCACCCTGATCGGCACCAGTACCAACATTCTGGTCAACGGGCAGTTGAAAAAGGAGCATCGGGAAGAGCAACTGCGTATCGACGAAGGCGAGGCTACCTACACGGCCGTGTTCCACCACCAGTTGCGAGGCATGACGCTGTTCGAGCTGGGCAAGGTGGGATTGCCTTGCGCGATTGTGGGCAGCCTGTACCTGCTTCTGTTCGGTCGTCGGCTGCTGCCCGACCGCACCGAAATGGTCGAGCAACTCGACGAGCACCGTCGCGAGTATCTGGTCGAAACGCTGGTGCAGCCCGAGTGCCGGCTGGTCGGCAAGACGGTCGAAGGGGCCGGGCTGCGTCACTTGCGCGGCTTGTTCCTCTTGGAGATCAATCGGCAAGGCGAGGTAATTTCCCCGGTCACGCCCAACGACGTGATTCATGCCGACGATCGGTTGATTTTCACGGGCGTGGTGACCACGATAGTCGACCTGGAGAAGATTCCCGGCCTGGTCCCGGCCGGCGACATGACCTACGAGATTCATCCCAAGGAACGTCGACAGCGTCACCTGACCGAGGCCGTGCTCTCGCCCACTTCGCCGTTGATCGGCCGAACCGTTCGCGAGGCACATTTCCGCCAGCGTTACAATGCGGCCGTGGTGGCCATCCACCGCAACGGAGCCCGGCTACCCAGCAAGGTCGGCGACATCGAACTCCAGGCCGGCGACACCCTGCTGCTGCAAACCCGAACCGAGTTCGCCGGTCGTTATCGTCACAGTCGCGATTTCTATCTGGTGGCGGCCGTCAAGGGTTCCGAGCCCAGGCGACACGATCGCGCGTTGTTGGCCGGCGTCCTGATGGCCGGGCTGATCCTCTGGCTCAGTACGGCAAACTTCTTCAACGACCAGAGCGGCATGTTGGCCGGGCTGGGGTCGCCCGCGATTGCCGGAATTGCCATTGCCGGCCTCATGGTTCTCGGGCGATGCTTGCCCGTGAGCGAGGCCCGATCCGTGATCGACCTGCACGTGTTGTTCACTATCGCCGGGGCCTTGGGGCTCGGTATGGCGCTGAACCAAAGCGGAGCGGCCGAACAGATTGCTCATGGGTTGGTCGACCTGGTGGGCGGTCAGAATCCGTATATGCTGCTGGCCGTGCTATACGTGATGACCGTCGTCTTCACCGAAACGATCAGCAACAACGCGGTGGCCGTGATGCTCTTCCCGATCGCCGTGCAGACGGCCGCAGCCAGTAGCTTGAGCCCTCGCCCGTTCGTGATGGCCGTGCTGCTGGCCGCCTCGCTGAGCTTCCTCACGCCGATCGGCTACCAGACGAACCTGATGGTCATGGGCCCCGGCGGATACCATCCCCGCGACTATCTGAAAGTCGGTTGGCCGTTGGCCCTACTGATCGCGATCACAGCCCTGCTCCTGATCCCCATCGTTTGGCCCTTTGCCTTGCCGGTAAGTTCGCCCTAGAATTTCCCGTTCGACACGAGGATTCACAGATGAAAAAGCTCATCCTATTATGCGTGGTATCGGCCGTGCTGGGCGCCACCTCGGCGATCATCCTCTACGACCCGCCGCAGACCGAGACGCTAACCGTCGCCCAGGACGTCCCGGCATGGTCGCCGCCGGATCAAGGCCCGGCACTCGACGATTCGCAGATGACACCCGACGAGCGGGTCAACATCGCCGTCTACGAGGCGACCAACCGAAGTGCCGTGAACATCCGCACGCGGAGTGTCCAAACCGACAGGTTCTTCATGCGCGAGCTGACCTCCCAGGCCGAGGGCAGCGGCATCGTGATCGACCGGCAAGGGCACATCCTGACCAACTTCCACGTGATCGACGGGGCCCGCGAGGTTCAAGTCACACTTCATGATGGCATGACGTTTCCCGCCAGTCTGGTCGGCACCGATCCGGCCACCGACGTGGCCGTGCTGAAGATCGAGGTCCCCGAGGAATCTCTCCACCCGGTCACCTTCGGCAGTTCCACGGGTCTGAAAGTCGGGCAACGCGTGTTCGCCATCGGCAACCCGTTCGGCCTGGAACGGACCCTCTCGACCGGGATCATATCGAGCCTGAACCGCTCGCTGCCGCGGCGCAACCGCGGGGGAACGATCAAGTCGATCATCCAGATCGATGCGGCCATCAACCCGGGCAGTTCCGGTGGGCCGCTGCTGGACAGCCAAGGACGAATGATCGGCATGAACACGGCCATTGCCAGCAAGACGGGTGACAGTGCCGGCGTGGGATTTGCCGTTCCCATCAACACGATCGCCCGGGTTGTGCCACAACTGATCCAAGACGGCCGCGTCCTGCGCGCCGACATCGGCATCGCCCGGGTCCACGAGATCAAGCAAGGCTTGCTGGTCTATGCCCTGGTGCCCGGCGGCGCGGCAGCCGAAGCCGGTCTTCAGGGCCCCAAAATCATCCGGCGTCGGCAAGGCCCGTTCGTCTATCGCACGATCGACATCTCGGCCGCCGACCTGATCGTCGCCGTCGACGGCAAACCGGTCCGCACGGCAGACGACCTGCTGACCATCGTCGAAAGCAAGCAACCGGGCGACGAAGTCGAGGTCACCGTAATACGCAACGGAAAAAAACGCCGCGTCACGGTACTCCTAGAAGCCGAAGAATAACGCTTTCCCGTTTAGCGGTCGGGCTTGCCCGACGTTTTTCGCCGAAGCAAGGCCGACCAACCCAACGGCCGTTCCGGCTTCCCCTCGACGATAATCTCGTCGAAGCGAATCTCTCGCAACTGCACCAGTTCCATCAGCGGGTCCAGCTCGCGGCAAATTTCCTCGGCCGTAACGCGCGGTGGGCCGGTCTCGCCCGGGCGCGTCTCGTTCGCGTTGCCGGCGATGGTCAAGTACGTTCCGTCCGGCGCACTGACTTGGGATAACGTGTCGAGAAAGCCGGTCAGATTCTCTCGGCGGACCGCATGGTAGACCCCCCGATCAAAGACAAACGGGAACGGTGGCCCCAAATCGGGCAACTCAAGCAGGTCGGCCGTCAAAAGCGTCACGTCCACGCCCGCCTCATCAACCTTGGCCCGGGCCTGCTCGATGGCCAGCGGCGAGATATCTACGGCCGTCACCTCGAACCCCTGCTGAGCCAAAAAGACGGCGTTAGTCCCCGTGCCGCAACCCAACTCTAGGGCACGGCCGGCGGGGATCTCGTGCTCGTGGAGAATCCGTTGCAATTCGCTCGACGGCCGTCCGGTGTCCCAAGGCGTGTTCTGTTGGGCATAACGTTCGTCCCAATCGGGAAGTTCTTCCGGCATGTTCGCCTCCTGTATCGTGGCTCCAGTTTCTAGTTGTAGCGACATTTCACAACCTTGTCGAGCAGACTGCTTGCGCCCACCCCCCAGTGGTGCAGGCAGCCCGTTTCGCTGGGAACCGCGGCGTGATATACTGTCCTCTTGCGACAGCGAGCACAACAACCTACGGAGATGGTGATGAGAGTGACTGGCTTGGCGTTGGCAATAGTTGGCATCATGGTTTCGTGCGGCATGGCCTTGGCTCAAACGGAGCCGCCGACCTTCGACGGGGCCAAGTGGATCTGGTACTCGCGTGGAACGGGAGGCGATATCAATTCGTTGCCCGCCGGAGTGAACTACTTTCGCGCGGAAATGACGCTCCCGAATCAGGCCGTCGTAAAATCGGCCGAAGTAATCGTCACCTGCGACAACCTGTTCGCGCTGCATCTCAACGGTCTGAGCGTCGGTGAAGGTAATATGGAATGGGGTAAACCCAAACGCTATGACGTGACCAAGCTGCTCGCGCCGGGTCGCAACGTCATGGCGGTCGAGGCAGTCAACACGCTGCCCGGCCCGGCCGCTCTGGTCGTCAAACTGACGGCCCAATTGGCCGACGGACAGGAAGTCGTCTTCACCAGCGATGAAACGTGGAAGTGCTACGTCCGACAACGGCCGAACTGGCATCAGCCGAACTTCGACGACATGGACTGGCCGGCCGCCCAAGTCGTGGCCGAATTCGGCGCCGGACTGTGGGGCCGCATTGCCGTCGTAGAGCCCATCCAGCCGGCCGGCGCACCGATGGGTCAGGTCCATGCCATGGGCCAGAAGGTGTTGGAGGAGGCAGCCAAGCAAGGTTGGACCGGTCCGGTAGTGGAAGAAGCTCCGTCGGGCGATTTCGTCTGGCCCGAGGGCATTGTCTTCGTGGGCGACGATTGCAGCCTCTATTTGCCTCTGCAAGCCACCGGCACGTCGTACGACAGCCTGCCGGTGACGATCTTCAACCCGCGCAAGTCCCGATCCTTTCCCGAGCACGACTTGCCCGCCCCGATGAAAGTCGGACACAAGCTCTACGTACTGAAGCCAGCCCGACCGGGCGTCGAGCCGCGCATGTTGCTCGACGCGGGCCGAGGCGCCATCGGGTCGCCCAGCGTTTCGTTCGATGGGCAGTGGATCTACGTCTCGATGGCTTACCAACACGATTCGATGTACCACATCTATCGCCTCTCGGCCGACGGCGGTTCGCCGGAACAACTGACCGACGGCCCGTTCCACGACATCGACCCGGTCGAACTGCCCGACGGTCGCATTGTCTTCACCTCGACGCGGATCGGCACCTTCGAGGAATACCACAACCCGCCCTCGCGAGCCCTGTTCGTGATGAACGCCGACGGCAGCGGGGCCCAGCCGTTGACCAACACGATCATCTTCGACAACGAGCCCGAGATAATGGCCGACGGGCGGATCCTCTTCATTCGCTCGGACAACTTCTTCGACCGCGGCAAGGTCGAGACGCTGCTGCACGCCATCCACACCGACGGCAGCGAGGGTTACACCGAGTTCGGCCTGGACCTTGGGCCGGAGTACAACAACCGGCTTCGGGCCAATCTGTGCGGCAGCCCCGCGCCGATGCCCGACGGTCGCGTGGCATTCCTCACCGGGCCGGGCATCACGGTGGGTCGACCCGGCTCGAAGCAGAAGGACTTGCGGCACTATCGCCTCGAAGCGGGCGACGTGGCAGCCCTGCCCGACGGACGACTGCTGTGTACCACGCCCCGCCGCGTGCCGGTCGAACTGACCGTCGGCCAGGAGAAACGCACCGTCCAGGACATCAGCTACCGAAAGATCGGCATCCTGAACACCGATAGCCAACCGCCAAGCTTGACGCCGTTGTACGATTCGCCCGATACCGGCATCCACTCGCCCGTCTATCTGGGCGCGCGAACGCGACCGCCCCTAATCGCCGAGAAGGTTGACCCAAAACAGATCGAGGACCCTCGGGCCACGGGAATCCTCTTCTGCCAGAACGCCCGATTCACGAAGAACCACACGGCCGGCTGGCCGAACGTCCGGGCGATCCGCGTGATTGCCGGCAAGGGACTGACGACCCGTTCCTCGCACTCGTACATCGTTCATGCCGGCAACGAAACGGTCGAGTTGGGCACTGTCCCGCTGGCGCCCGACGGATCGTTCTGCGTCGAGGTGCCGGCCGACACGCCGATCGCCTTTCAGGCCGTCGACGCCGAGGGACGCTCCGAGTTGAACGAGATGTCGTGGATCTATGTCCGGCCGGGCGAGCGACGCGGTTGCATCGGCTGCCACCACACGCGGCAAG
>CAYYOX010000319.1:0-7694 GCA_964473065.1 uncultured Planctomycetaceae bacterium
GAAGTGTCGCAATAGCCGCGGCCGTTCTTGGTCATGTTGATCGGCGGACTGACGACAAAGGCCAGGAATTGCTCGACGCCACGTGCCTTGGCGGCCTGAAGGAACCGACGTTGCCCCTCGCAGCGCGACCAATCGTAGCCCGAGAAGGTCTCGTCGAAGAAACAGTCGGCACGTCGCCACGGCAGCCGAATTTTGGACTGGCGACTGCTGCCGCCGCCAAGGTTGAATCGCCATAGCGACAGGCCGATGCCGCGCGGCCGATTGTTGGCGTCCAGGTCGGTCTGGAAAAGCAGATCGGCAATAGCACTGCGTTTAGCATCGGGCCAGAGGCCTATATGCTGGATCGACCAACAGTCCGACGCGCCGAAGCTGCGAATCGTCTGCCGTCGCTCCGCCGCATGCACCGTAATGGTAAGACCGGCCTCGCTGGTGGTGGCCAGGTTGCCGCCGTCACCGGGCACACACGGGACGTAAGCCCTCGAAGCCTCAACAGCCGGGCTGCCGAAGGACAATCCCAATAGGACAACGACGAAAAGAACGGAAAAAGGGGTCAAGACTGGGGTGTTCAGTTTGTACATGTTAAGGCCGATTGATTTGACCCCGTTTTTGTTACGCAATTGGGGCTCGGGAAGGGTAGCTTACGTTGGGACTGGATAGTCGATCCGAGGTTGGTTTGTACCCGCCAAGAAGTGCTCTCTTATTCCTCTCGCCCGGCATCTAGGCGTTTGACGATTTGGTCGACATCGTAGACGCAGCCGCCCCAGGTGCCGCCGCCGATGCGCTGTAGGGCAGCCCAAAGACGCGTTTCGGGCGGGAGTTGGGGGTCGGGGGAAAGGTCGGGATGCGGCTTGCGATCGGCTAAGACCTGCATGCCTTGTTCGGGACCAAATTCGGTTTCTCCTTCGCCGATAAGGTCGACGCTGCCTTCTAGCTTGTTGCGATCGACGAGGATGCGGATCCGGTCGCCGTCGCGGACCTTGCCTAGCGGGCCGCCGGCCAGCGCCTCGGGACCGACCAGGCCGATGCACGCGCCTGTGCTGACGCCGGAGAACCGGGCGTCGGTTATCAACGCGACTTCGTGGCCCCAGGAGAGATGTTTTAGTGCGGCTGTGAGTTGGTAAGTCTCTTCCATGCCCGAGCCCAACGGGCCGCGACCGATGAGCATTAACACGTCGCCGGGTCGCAACGGTTGATCGCCTTGGCCTTTGACGGCCGCGATGGCATCGGTCTCGCGGCAGAATACTCGCGCCGAGCCCGTCTTGCGATAGACGCCGTCCGGGTCGATCACGCGCGGGTCAATGGCCGTGCTCTTGATGGCCGACCCTTCGGGCGCCAGGTTGCCGCGGGGGAAGCAGACCGTGCTGGTCATGCCCAAGGCTTTGGCACTCTCGGGCGTGAGGATCACGTCTTCCGGGTCGATGCCGTCGCACTCGACCAATCGTTGACGCAGTGCCTCGCGGCGGGGCGAGTTCTCCCACCACTCGAGCGCCTGACCGACCGTTTGGCCCGAGACGGTCATGGCATCGAGTTCCAGCAGGCCCATCTCGCGTAATCGCAACATCACCTCGGGCACGCCGCCGGCCAGGTAGGCGCGGATGGTGGGATGATTCTTCGGGCCGTTGGGTAGCACGTCGACCAATCGCGGTACGCGGCGATTTACGTCGGTCCACTCGTCGACGCCCGGCCGCTTCAACCCGGCGGAATGGGCAATGGCCGGCAGGTGCAGCAGCAGATTGGTCGACCCGCCGAAGGCCGCAAACACGGCCATGGCGTTGCGGATCGAGGCGTCGGATAGCACGTCGCGCATAGTCACGCCGCGTCGGTCCAATAGCATCAGAGCCCGGGCGCTGCGCCGGGCCATGTCGAGCCAGATGGGTTGGCCGGACGGCGCCAAGGCCGAATGGGGCAGGGTCATGCCGAGCGCCTCGCCGACGACCTGCGACGTGGCGGCGGTACCCAGGAAGTGACACCCGCCGCCCTGCGACGCACACACGCCACAGCCGAGCACTTGGGCGTCTTCCAAGCTGAGCTCACCCTGGGCAAACCGCGCGCCGATCGATTGGATCTTACCGGTATCCTCGCCCTTGGTCGGCGGCAAGGTGACTCCACCCGGCACGAGCACGCACGGCAAGTCCTGGAAACTGGCCAGGGCCATCATCATGGCCGGCAATCCCTTGTCGCAGGTGGCCACGCCCAGCACGCCGCGCGCCACCGGCAAGGACCGCACCTGGCGCCGGAAGATAATGGCCGCGTCGTTGCGGTAGGCCAAACTATCGAACATGCCGGGCGTCCCCTGCGTGCGGCCGTCGCACGGGTCGGTGCAATGGCAGGCATGGGGCACGCCGCCGTCTCGTTTGATCTGCTCGGCCGCCGCGGTCATGGCCAGACCAAGCTCGAAGTGACCCGTGTGGTAACCCAACGCGATGGTCGACCCGTCGTCGGCGCGAATGCCGCCGAGGTTACTGAGCATCACATAATGTGGCCCGGCCAGATCCTCAGGCGTCCATCCCATGCCGGCGTCCTCGGTCATGCCGAACGCATCGCCGCTAGGCCGATTTCGCAGCATCTCGGCCGTCAACGGCAGCTTACCGGCCGGCCCCGGACCGTGCGTGGTGATTTCGTAAAGCGACGGGTCAGCCGAGTCGAGCAGGTTTTTGGGATCGGATGTATTCATGGGGGATCGGTGGTCGTATTCCAGTATCTTGCGACATTTGTTCTTACGGGCGCCATGCTAGGCAGTTAACTGACAAGGCGGTATAATTGCCAACCAATAGTTTCGACGGTTTCCGCGTCGGTGTCAAGACACCTCGGAAGGTCCGACGGAAGGGGTCAGGTCCATGTTTTCGGCCAACGGTTCTCGGCCATCGCAACGTCTGCGAGCCGAAAAATGGACCAGACCCCAACTTTGCAGACCAACCTCAGTCGCTAGACACGCCCGGGGGCGCGATGTTACAATAGCCACCGTTGTGAGCCTGGATCGTTTGCCGGATGGCAGTGCAAAGCCGCAAGCGGCCAGAGGATATCGCGTTAATCAAGAGGCGACGTATGAATCGCGCCACGATAAGGGTTGGTGTTTCCATTGTGCTGCTTGCGTTGTGCAGCCCGCTTCCGGCGGCGGAACTTACGCCAGCCGAGCGTATCGCGGCGACCGGTACTTCGGCTTCGGACGCCGAGAAACTACGGGCGGCGATCCAAGACCTGATCAGCACGTTCAGCGACCGCTATCCCGACGGACCACGGTATCTTGAGCAGCTCGATGCGCTACCCGGTCGGTTGGAGTTCGAACAGCTTCGTCGCCGGGCGCTGCTGGCCAATCCGCTGCTGAAGGACCTTTCCGGGCTGTTGTTCGTTGCGCGGAAGCCGTGGCCCCAGAAATCGAATGCTTGGCCGCAGCTTGGCGACGAGATTGCCATGCCCTCGAACCATGAGTGCAATTCGTCGTTGGCGCGGGTCGGCTACGACAATGCGATCTGCCTGCTCTCGCCGGTTGCACCGGACGGGAAAGTGCAAACGGTCTACCGCCCCGAAAACACGGGCTACGTGGGCGAGATCGATCTGCACTGCGACGCCGGGCGGATGCTGTTTACCGAATCGACCGAAAAGAATTGGGTGATCAAGGAACTCAAGACCGACGGGACCGCTCTGCGGCAGGTCTCGCAAATGCCCGACGACGTCGATTGCATGGACCCCTGCTATTTGCCCAATGGGAAAATCGTCTTCGGCTCGACGGCCTGCTATCAATCGGTTCCTTGCTGGCATGGGCAGCGCCTCGTGTCGAATCTGTACGTCATGGACGCCGAGGGCCAAGGCGTGCGGCGGCTCTGTTACGACCAGGACCACGACTTTCATCCGTCCGTGCTGAACAACGGGCAGGTGATGTTTACCCGCTGGGATTACACGGGCATTTCGCACATCTTCCTGCGAGAGCTAATGGTAATGAACCCCGACGGCACGGGCCAACGTGCCGTCTATGGCAGCAACTCGTGGTATCCCAATTCGCTCTTCTTCGTGCGCGCGATACCTGATAGCCCAAGAAAACTGGTGGCCATTCTCTCCGGGTACCACGGCGTGCATCGGATGGGGCAGTTGGTCGTGCTCGATACGAGCCTCGGCTGGAAGGACGGGCAGGGGATTATCAAGCGGATCTCCGGGCGCGGCGAGCCGATCCGCCCGATGATCCGCGACAATCTGGTCGATCACGATTGGCCCAAGTTCCTGCACCCCTACCCGCTGAGCGAAAAATACTTCCTGGTCGCCGCCTGCCTGGACAAAGGGAGCAGTTGGAATCTGTACCTGGCCGACGTGTTCGACAACCTCGTACCGCTTCTGGAAAACAAGGACGACGCCCTGTTGGAGCCCGTTCCGATCGTGCGGCGCGAGCGGCCGCCAGCCATTCCCGAGCGGATCGACCTGTCGAAGAAGCAGGCCACGGTCTTCATCAGCGACGTGTACGCCGGTGAAGGGCTCGCTGGCGTGCCGCGCGGTACGATCACACAGCTACGGATCATCGCGTACGATTTTGGCTACCCCGGTCTGGCGGGGCCCAATAAGATCGGCTATGGCGGGCCGTGGGAAGTGATGCGCATCCTGGGGACTGTCCCGGTCGAAGAAGACGGGTCGGCCAGTTTCCGTGTGCCGGCGTCGACCCCGATCGCTTTTCAGGCGCTCGATGCCCAAGGGAAAGCCGTGCAACTGATGCGCAGTTGGGTCACGGCCATGCCGGGCGAAGTGGTCTCCTGCGTCGGTTGTCACGCGGCGCCGTCCGAGGTCGGCGCGGTCGATATGTCACAATCGGCACGCAGAACGCCGCATGAGATAGAACCCTGGTACGGCCCGGCGCGCGGGTTCGACTTCCATCGCGAAGTGCAGCCGGTGCTGGACCGGTATTGTACGGAGTGTCACGACGGCAGCGACCCGAACGCGGCCGACCTGCGCAGCGAGGCCGACGGCGCCGAGTCGACGCCGTTGCCCGTGGGATTCCCCAATCGTTTGCATCCGAAAATGGCCGAAGCGACCGGCGGTCTGTTGCGCTACGGCCCGGCCTATAATGTGTTAATCCATTACATTCGCCGCGTGGGGATCGAAAGCGACGTAAGTCGGCTCACGCCGGGCGAGTTCCACGTCGACACCAGCCCGCTGATCCAGATACTGCGAAGCGGTCATCATGGCGTCGAGCTTGATCCGGAGTCTTGGGATCGGTTGATCACCTGGATCGATCTGAACGGCCCGTGCCACGGAACCTGGGGCGACGTTTTTCCGATCCCCGACGGTGTGCATCAGCGGCGTCTGGAACTTCGCCGACTCTACGGCGGTTTGGACGATGATTTTGAAGCGCAGCCCGTTACGACGCCGCTTGCCGGAGTGGAAAAGCTCAAACGGCAACCGCCCGAGCAAGAGGTTGCGCTCCCCAGCCGACCGCTTACTGAAGAGGTGGGGCCGGCGAACATTTCGCTCGATCTGGGCCAAGGCGAATCGATCGCGTTGGCGGGCATTCCGGCCGGCCCGCTCGCGCAGATCAAAGAGCCGTTCTGGATTGCCCGGCATGAGGTGACCAACGCCCAGTTCCGCCGTTTCCGACCGTCGCACAACAGCGGCTATTACAACAAGCGGCTCGACCGTCACGACGGCCAAGGGCTCACACTCGATGACGACCGTCAGCCGGCGTTGCGCGTTTCTCATGACGACGCGATGGCGTTCTGCCGATGGCTCAGCGAGCGGAGTGGGAAACGGGTGCGATTACCCAATGCTGCACAGTGGGAATACGCCTGCCGCGCCGGTTCAGATACCGGTTTCTTCTACGGCGATGAGGACGCCGACTTCTCGCCTTGGGCCAATCTGGCCGATCGCAGCTTCAGCATCGATGGCGTGGTGGGCCCGCACAATGACCTGTCGGCGCCGGGGGGATTCCGCCCGGTGCAAGTCTCCGGCGGCGGGAACCATCGGGCCCTGGAAGGGGCCCGACAATCCGACTCGCGGTTCGATGACGAACCCCGCGTGACCGCACCGGCCGGCAGCTACCGGCCGAACGCGTGGGGCCTGTTCGACATGCACGGCAATGTGGCCGAATGGATGCGCGACGATTTCGGACAGACCGGCCAGCGCAAACTGGTCCGCGGCGGTTCCTTCTTCGATCACCCGCGACGCGCCACGTTCGGGTTCGTCAGATCTTATCCCCGATGGCAACGCGTGTATAACGTCGGATTCCGCGTGGTCGTCGATTGAACGCGAAGCCTATTCTTCCACCGTAATCGCCTCGACCGGACACTCCTCGGCGGCCAGGCGACAGGCTTCTTCCATCTCGATGGGCACTTCATCCACGACAACTTTGGCGATGTCGTCTTCCATCTCGAAGACTTCGGGTACCTGATCTGTACAGAGGCCGCATCCTGTGCAAAGGTCGGGGTCAACTCGCACTTTCATCGGATTACCCTCCCAGGAATCAAAAAAGTCGCTTGCGGCTTTGCAATACGAATGCGTTCGCTGCAAAGCCGCAAGCGGCAGGGTGGTTAAACTGCGACGCCCAAAATGGCGTCGAGATCCTCTTTCGCCGTACTTATCGGGGCAAGGTTGAACTTCTCGACCAATACGTTCAGCACGGTCGGGGTTACGAACGCCGGCAGACTGGGGCCTAGGCGGATGTTCTGGATGCCCAGGTGTAGCAGCGTCAGCAGAATGGCTACCGCCTTCTGCTCGTACCAACTGATAATCATCGACAGCGGCAATTCGTTCACTTCGCACTCGAACGCGTCGGCCAAGGCCAGGGCAATCTGGATCGCCGAGTAGGCGTCGTTACACTGCCCGATGTCCAATAGCCGCGGAATGCCGCCGATGTCGCCGAACGGAAGCTTGTTGAAACGGTATTTGCCGCAAGCAAGCGTCAGGATTACGCAATCGTCGGGTACCTGCTGGGCGAACTCGGTAAAGTAGTTTCGCCCCGGCTTGGCGCCGTCGCATCCGCCGACCAGGAAGAAGTGTCGGATATCGCCGCTCTTGACGGCCGCGACAACCTTGTCGGCCACGCCGAGCACCGCGTTGCGTGCGAAACCGACGATGATCTTCTCTTCCGGCGCGTCTTCGGTGAACCCTTCGGCGGCCAAGGCGGCCTCGATCACCGGCGTGAAGTCGCGGTCCGGCCCAATGTGCTGCACGCCCGGCCAGGCCACCAGCCCGGCCGTGAAGATTCGGCCCTGGTAACCCTCCCTGGGTCGCTGGATGCAGTTGGTGGTCATCAGGATCGCGCCGGGGAAGGCGTCGAACTCCTTGCGCTGGTCCTGCCAGGCGCCGCCGTAGTTGCCGACCAGATGCTTGTACTTCTTCAACTCGGGATAGGCCAGGCAAGGCAGCATCTCGCCATGCGTATAGACGTTGATGCCCTTGCCCTCGGTCTGCTTCAACAGTTCGTCAAGGTCTTTCAGGTCGTGCCCGGAAACCAGGATCGCTTTACCCTGGATCGGCGTAGTGCGAACCTCGGTCGGCTCGGGATGGCCGTAGGTCTCGGTGTTGCCCGCGTCGAGCAGTTCCATCACTTTGAGGTTCAACTCGCCCGCCTTCATTGCCCAACCGACCAGTTGGTCGACAGTCGGGTTGGCTTGGGTAAGGAAGTCGAGTCCTTCGTGGAAAGTGGCATAGACCTGCGGGTCTTCCTTGCCCAGGATTTGGGCATGGTCGGCATAGGCGGCCGCACCCTTGAGCCC
>CAYYOX010000320.1:0-2486 GCA_964473065.1 uncultured Planctomycetaceae bacterium
GATCACACCATACGACGCAATCGAGGACCTCTTCATGGTCGTCGACGATCACTACCCACCCATCGCCGGTGGTTCGCCAGAAGAGGTTGTCTCCGTCGACGTCGGGTCGATAGATCACTTCGCCGGGGTCCATCGAGTCGGGAAACGACCAGACGGGCGTGTGAACGTCGTTGATCTGGTACGACTGAGCATTGTTGGCCAGCACGACCCAGCCGGAAGTATCGATCACGCCCGCCGAGACGTTTTGAAGCTCCAACGCGTCCGGCGTACCGGTTATCGCCTCGGTAATCCAAACGCCCGGCACGTCGAGATAGCTGGTCCAGGCCGAATCGTCGAACTCGGGATCCATCCAGTTCGATTCCCCCGTGTTGTCCTGGGGAACGAGATAGGTCAGGCTGGAGTTGCCGGCCGTGGTGAAGTCGCCCGTGTTCTGGCCCAAGCCGTACGCGACGTTGCCGAACTGTTGCGGGAATTCGGAAGCATACTCGTGGGCGATGGTCGTGCCGTCGGGTTCGACCAGGGCCAAGTACTCGCCGTTGCTGTCGAGTTGGAAGTTGGTATGCAAGGGCGAACCGGCCGTGCGACGATCCTTCCCGGAAGCGTAAACCACGAGGTAATCGTCGCGCGCAAGGCTCACCGCGGGGAATTCCCACTGGGTCAGATCGGCGTCATCGTCGGTCAAGTACCAGCCGTCCAGATCGACGGCCTCGTTGCCCGGGTTGTGGATCTCGATCCAGTCGGGCGAATTGCTGTCTTCGTCCAGCAGCGTGTCGCCGTTGGACGCAACAAACTCGCTGATTTGCAGCGAGAGGCCACCGGGATTGAGGACACTGAGCACGATTCGCGGCTCGAGATGCTCGAATCTCAAACTTCCACAACGCAGATGCCCAGGACTCTTGTGCTTCGATCGACCACTACCATGATTGCGTCCAGCGCGTGCCACTACCGATCCTTTCTGCCGCGGAAATCTCCCACGAACTCATCGCGAATGCCATGTACTCGACGAGGACGTTCCCCGAGGCCCAAGCCCCCCATACGGTCAGTAGCGAACCCGGAATCCATTATGTCAGATATGCGCCGAAAATGCAAGTTTTCTGAGAAAACCCGCCTGTTCGGCATGACCCCATGACTAACAACGGCGTCTTCCCCTTGCGGAAAAAAGGGGACATTCTACTTTATTGAAAAAGTAGAATGTCCCCTTTTTCGTTTCTAGGGGGTTCGGGGCCAAAGGAACAGGTATACTCCCACTCCGAAAAGCGCTAAGGCGAGTATCCACCGAAGTCCCCGCGGCCAGCCTTGCAGCCGATAGTCTTGATCGGGAACCGCTCGCCAACCCCATCGGATACCCAACCCCAAGAGCACGGCCGACGCAAAGAACAAGCCGTTACACAACTGGTAGCTGAACTGGAACCGCCACAACAGCCATGACGCGGCGCCAACCGTGTGCCCGAACGTCACGGTGATGCTCACGATTAGCGCGAGCGTGTCCGGCAACAGGAGGATGATGCCAACGAACACCGCCGCCCACGCAAGGACGCCTACGGCGTAGGCCGCAGGGTGGATCTCCAGAAGGTGATTGAACGTTGGCGAAGCCTCATTCACGCGGGTGTAATCGCCAGCCCAGTACGCGGCCGATTGCCCAAGAGCCGTCAGCGTACCGTCGAGCGCACAAAGCGCCAGCGGCGGCAAGCAGAGCCCCATCAGTCGGCGTCCGACCCCTTCCACAATCAGCCTCCTCTGTATCTAACTCGGCTTCAAATTGTTTCCATTGCTCAAAAAGGGGACATTCTACTTTTTCAATAAAGTAGAATGTCCCCTTTTTTCGACCATTGCTATTTCCTGCGACCCGAGTTGGATATCACCGATTTGAACTCGTACGAATGTAGCTGATCGTCGGCACCGTTTGCAAGAGGGCCATTCATGGTCCTTCCCGCCGCAGGCGGTATTAGGCCCGACGTTTACGTCGGGTAATGCTGCCCAGAGCTCCATCACGATTTTTTCCCGGCGGCGGCTTTAGCCGCCGCCGGGAAGAAATCGAACGCGGTGGAAATGGCATGGAGCCCCGACCACCCGTGCTAAAGCACGGGCCTAATACCGCCTCCGGCGGGAAGGACCGTGAACGGCCCTACGTGGGAAAGAGGCAGTGAGCTATCGAGCCAAGCGGTCCTGTCTTTGATGTCCTACCAAACCATCGTGCAACTTGCGCGCCTTGCAGGTTGCAGAAACTCCAACACGCAACGGTCGCCATGCTGCACGTCAAGCTTTGGGGCAAGGACCTCAACGAGGAATGGGTCCGCGCGGTGTGGTGAACCGTGCGGATCGTATATCCATGCCGGCGTATTCGTACTCCGATGTATGAATGTTACAGACAAGAGGCCAAATCTCTCTCCATTTCCCGTATCTTCATCATGCCAACGAATTGGATCAGTGACGGTGTCCCATTGTCGTACGAAGAGTGGCTCATCCAGCCGCACATTGATAGTTCC
>CAYYOX010000320.1:2586-7694 GCA_964473065.1 uncultured Planctomycetaceae bacterium
TCATCCAGCCGAATCACGGACAGCGTGGCGGGCATGCCGAAGGTCTTGTTGACGGTGTAGGCGAAGGGGAAATTCATGTTCGAGACGATTAGCTCGCGGCCGCGTAATAGGGGTTCGCTGGGGGCGTCGAGGCGGCCTTCGGATGGATGAGAGTCTTCGTTGAAAGCCAATGTGCTGACCGTGCCGTCGAGTGTGACGACTCGGATGGCGTTGCCCATCAGGTCGGCGACGTAGATCTTCTCTTCTACCGGATCGAAGAACAGGCCGTCGGCCGAGATCATGAAATCGGCCTTGGCGAACAGCTCTTGCGACTTTACTTCGCCCTGCTCGTCGAACTCGATCTTCTCGATCGTGGCGTCGCCGAAGCCCGACACGTAGAGGTTCCCGTCGTTGTCGAAGGCCAGCCCGTCGGCGCCGATGGGGACCTCCTTGTTGTGCGTCTCGAGCGTGGCGATCAGGTGCGGGTCCTCGGTGCCGGGCGTTTTCAGTTCGATGCCTTCCTCGCCCAGATCGAACCGGAAGATGCCGCTGATGTACGTCTCGGCTTCCGGAGTGATACGCGAGTCGGTCACGTAGAGATAGTCGCCGTGAACCTTCACCGCATTGGCCACCACCAGGCCCGAGACGACCACAACGGCCTCGCCGGGCTGGCCGTCTTGCATCGGGATGCGCAGGACGCGGGACTTATTCTCAAGCGTGTCGAACTCCTGATTGTCGTTGACGTACAAATCGCCGGAGGGCGACGTGCAGACGCCCAGCGAATAGGCCTTGCCCGTCTCGGGGTGCAGCGGCATGGTGAAGAACGGCTCGACCTTATTCTCCGGCGTAACCTTCACGAGCACCGACGGCTGCGACCGGTCGTTGACATTGGGGACCGAGACAATGATACTCCCGTCCGCCATCAGGCACATCGCATCGGGCGCGTTGCAGTTCTCCGGCAGATTGAGCAGCAGTTCGGCCGGCTTCAAATCGACCGAAGCGTCCTCATCTTGCGGCCCGTTGCAGCCAGCCAGGACAGCCAAAGACGCGAGCAAAACGCAGGTTCGAGTGATTGTGGACACGGTACGCCTCCTACAAAGTGTGAGTGGTTGATTGCGAAACGCTACAAAACGCGGCTTTTTTGCCACCTGAGCCCGTATTATACATCATTTGCCGTCGACCGCCAGCCGGTCATGTTCACAGAATTTCGCTTAGAATTCCGGCGGCAAGGCGAGGGCGTCGGCCAGACTCTCGCCGATGGTCAGCAGCCAACGCTCGCCCGTCATCTCGACGATCACGTCCGACCCGCTGATCTCGACCACTTGGGCCTCGAACCGGTCCAACACCAGGCTGTCCCCTTCGGCCAATCGGACCGTCTCGCCCTGGGTGCGCAGATCGAACCACGCGACCAGTCGGTCTTGACCATCGAGGCGGCTGGAGGTCACGGCGGTCAGGACCGTGTGCTCCGCGGCGTTCGGGGCGCCGCCAATACTGAACAGATTGCGATCCACGATCACCTGATAATCATCAAGGCTGTCGGAGGCCAGTTTGTTCGACCTAAGCGAACAGAGCCGGTCGTTGCGATCGGCGCCGAACAGCGCCAACGCCTCGACCGAGAGCGAGATGTCCAACTCATCGCTACCGGGCACGGGCATAATCCCCAGCGAGCCCAACTGGTGCAGATGTCCGGCGTTGTAGAACTTGTAGAGCAGTTCGGTCAGTTGGGCCAAGGTGCCCCGGCCTCGCACGGAAAATGCCAGCGATTGATACTTGCCTCGCTTCGTGGCCGGCGATCCGGAATCGATGCTTGTGTCGGAGAGCCCCACGTCGTCGACCGCCTTCAACAGCCATGCCTGATAGAGCGATCGAGCCACCTCGGGATCCGACGGCAGCGATCGGGCCCGCCAGTTCTTCAACGCCCGCTGGGCTCGATGGACCGTGGCGAGCTGTTTCTCCTTCGCGTCGATCTGCTTCTGAACCCGCGCGGCGTAGACTCGACGCGTCTTCAGCGGGCCGGTCAGGGCGCTCTCCAACAGCCAATCGCCGGCCACATAAAGCAGCATCACGCCGAAGACGGCCGTCAGGATGTGTTTGCGATACTTGTCCATCTGCATCAGTCGGCTAGGGAGACCGTTTCTCTTGTGTTTCCTCGGGCAGGGTTTCGTTGGGTTGCGTTTCACCGGCGTCGGCCAGATCCGTCTCAGGGCCTTCCGGTAGGTGGCTCGTGTATTGACTGGCACGACGCCGAGCGGCAAACACCGACGTGCTGAAGTGCCACGGATAATCCTTCTGCCGATCCCGCTGCCGGATGCTTCGGCTGCTGACTCGGTGAAATCCGTCGCGGAGCATGTATTCCATACGGGTCACGGTCAGCGGATCGGCGGCCAGCCCCTGGAACGTGATCGTGCCGCCGCCTTCGCCAGACCGCACCGGGGCCATCGACATCCGCAACAGCACGGCGTCCTGGTCCTCGGGCGCGCGGATCGAGAGTTCGCGAAGCTCTTCGAGCCAGAGCACGTTGCCGGCCAGCCACTGGTTGACCGCGACGGCCACCCGCATGTCGTCGTTCGCGCTGCGGATCTTCTTGTTCAGCCGGCCCAGCCTGGACTTGAGATTGCGAATCTTCACCTCCTCGGCTTCCAGTCGGCTGTGGACGCTGTAACCGACCAGCGTGCCGATGATCACGACCGCGGCGGCGATCAGGGCGCCGAGCTTGCGGCGATCGAGCGACTTGGGTTGTTGCCGGGGGTGCAAGAAATCGATCGCATGGCGAGCTTCGTGGGCTTCGTCGAGGATCATGCCCAGCAACGAGGCGAAGCGGCCCGGCTCCGGCGGAACGTCCATGCCGCGGTCGTCGACCGTCTCGAACGGATCCAACGCCCCGACCGGCAAGGAGAGTTCTTCTTCGAGGACGCCGAGCAGCACCTCGTGTTCCTTGGCCGAGCCGAAGACGTAGACCCGATCGACCTCCGAGCTACCCGGCTGGCTCTGTAGGCCGACCGTCACGGTGCGGCGGATCTCGGCCAGGATGCGGGCGGCCGCCTTTTGCTCGTCGGCGAAACAGGGTAGCCGGACGGTCCGCGAGAACGCAACCTGATCGTCCATCACCAGGGTCAAGTCCAACTCGTCGGCCATGCGATTCACTAACAGGCACACGTCTTCCGGCTCGACCACCGTTCGCAAGAACAGCGACGTCGAGGCGTAAGGTCGCAACAGCAGTCGCAGCGGTTTCAGTCCGGCGACGGAGCAGGTCTCCCGAATCTGTTCGAGATTTGCCGGCGAAAGGGCTGCCGCGGTGATCTCGCGCGGTTGCGACGGGTCGCCGCTGGGTAGAAAGTCCAGCGCCCAATCGTCGCCGATGCTCTGCGACTCCTGCATGGCCTGGTTGGCGACCATCTCGGGCAGTTCGGCGTCGCTGGCCGGAGGGACGGTGAAATGCAAGAGCTCGACGCTGCCGCGGTTCACAGCGACCAGCGTGGTCGTTCGACGTGTGTTCTCGCCGGCCAAGGCCCCGCGCAATGCGCTGCCCAACTCGGGATGCGGTTGGCCGCCGGCCACTACCACATCGACCAGCGGAACGGTCGCCGCGGCCTGAACCCGCACGTGAGAGCCACGTACGTTGGCCAGCACGTAGCGCGCTTCGTATTGGTCCCAATCGACGGCCAGGATTCGGGGCATGGGGTTGTTTCCAAGAGGCCAAAGTTTTTTCGCGTGGGTCTTCGTTCCTTGACCCACCCTACGGACTGTCGGCGCCGAGCGTGTCTCGGGAATAGCCGCGACCTAGCATTTGTAGGTCCTTATAATATACTCGCACGGGCGGCGTGCGGGTAGCGTCGACGATCAATTCCACCCGGGTGGCGGGGCCTGATTGGTCGAAATAGCCGACGATCTGGGCCCGATGCACGTCGCCGCCCGCGTTGAGGTACGGCAGCAGCCGCTTCATCGTCGGCAGATCGACCAGCCCTTCGGTCAACAGCCACGCGGCGTGTCGGCGGTTGGGATCCTCGACGGCGGCCCTCTGACGGCGGGCGATCACAATCTGCTCGACCATGGCCGAGTCCAAATCGGGGACGGCCGCCAACACGGCCCGCGGCGCCCCGTTGACATTGATCCGACCGCGAATCACCGACTGCGAGGTGATCGACGTATGATCGAGCCATTTCGGCAAGTACTGCCGCATCGCCTCACGCTCTGCGCTGAGCGGACTTTCGATCGGCTCGGGCGGCTCATCTTCGGATGCCGTCTCTGGTATGGCAACCTTGGCGCCGATCGGATCGAGCACGCAAGTCAGCTCGAACTTGGCCGGCTTCGACAGATCGAGTTGACTGCTGCCCGCCGAGCCTCGGGCAATGATCGGCTGCTTGGCTGCTTTGGCTTGCTTGGCAGTTTTCGTTGCCGCTTTGCCACGAATCACGCGGGTCGGCCCGGGCGTTTCTTCTTGCGGTCCGTGTTGACGATATAAGATGACAAAGCGAGCGATTTCCGGACCGAAGACTTCCGAGACTTGCGAGGGCAGCTTGGCGATGTCCTTCTCGTTGAGGTTGATTTTCGGCTTTCCCTGGGGGTCGAGATTCCGCTGGCCGCCATGGACCGACAGCAGCATGGCCCA
Organism: uncultured Planctomycetaceae bacterium; assembly: GCA_964473065.1. Classification (GTDB taxonomy): domain Bacteria; phylum Planctomycetota; class Planctomycetia; order Pirellulales; family Thermoguttaceae; genus CAYYOX01. The sequence goes on from CAYYOX010000320.1 coordinate 7,175, forward strand.
GGTCAGCCGGGCGCCGGATTGCGAGCTGCCGGAAGCACGGGTCTCTTGCGGTTCGAGTTGGTAGTTGAAATTGGCATCCGCGCCGAAGAGCAATTCCCGCGTCACGCCGCGAACCAACAGCAACTCCTCCAGCGAGGCCGGCACGCCGTTGCGCGGGGCGTAAGGGACGTTCAGCCCGCGGTAGTAATCCGCCTCGGCGCCGAACTGCCGCGGCGCGTCGTCCGGATCGATCCAGTCGAGGATCGCGTCGGCGATCTGGTCGGTCATGCCGGGCAGGTTCATCAACGCCGCTCGGGCGGACCCGGGCTGTTGCTTGTCCCATTGCAACAACGGGCCGAGATTCAAGCGGCTCGATTCGTCGCAGGCGCCAAAACGGATGCCCGTGATCTCGCCGTTTTCAATCCGCGGCGAGATCACGCTGAACCGGCCGGTCGGGCCGTCCGACTCTGCGTCGGTCACCGGCACGCCGCGGAACAGGTCCGTGTTGTCGGCCAAACCGCCGAGCGCCTCACGCGCTTCG
>CAYYOX010000321.1:0-7681 GCA_964473065.1 uncultured Planctomycetaceae bacterium
CCCACGCCTACGAAATCTACCTGGAAAAGGCCACGATCCTGTTCGACGCAGCCGCCATCGGCAAGGATTGGGTCGTCGGCTACCCATTGACCGTTTTGACCAGCGACGGCCGCGTAAAGCATCCCAAGCTGGGCGGCGGCGACCCGTGCGACGCCTTCGTGGCCGAGTTGAAGGAAGTCACCCGCGCCATTCGCACCGGCACCGAGTCCCCGTTGCTCGACGGCAACTTGGCCTGCGACGCGGTGGTCCTTTGCCAGAAGCAGACCCAATCCGTTCGCACCGGGCGGGCGGTTAAGGTATAGTGAGTAGTGGTTAGTGGACAGTGGTTAGTGGATAGTTGACGCCCAACTTGGCCTCGGGGAGGAAAATGAGGATTCTCGTGAACAGCTACCAACGTCTATTGTGTCTTTTGATGATTGGGCTTGTCTGCCTGCTTGACGGGCAGGCGTTGGCGGAAGATGGGGCCGAGCGACGGATTCGCTCGCGGCTCGAACAATGCCCGCCGATCGTGTTCGTCAAGCGGCACCATTTCGCCAGCCCGGGGGCCGGCGGTGTATTGCTTTGCTGGGACGTGTTTCGACCCGGCGGCGGGATCTTTGTCTGCGATCCGCGGCAGCCTGAGCAGGGCGAACGGCGAATCTTTGATAGCACCCGCGGCGTGGTCTTCGATATGTGCCTCTCGTTCGACGCCACAAAGCTGCTGTTCTCGTGGATGGACCTCAGCGAGAAGGGCAAGGATTCGTTTCACGTCTATGAGATGGGCATCGACGGCAGCGGTTTGCGGCAGGTGACCGAAGGGCGGTTCCACGACGTCTCGCCCGTCTATCTGCCCGACGGGAAGATCTGTTTTGTTTCGACCAGGGTAGAATCGTTTTCCATGTGCCAGGACGCGCCGGCCTCGGCCATGCACGTGATGGAACCGGACGGGTCGGATATCCGGCGGATCCAGTTCGGCACCTTGGCCGACTTCTCACCCTACGTGCTGGACGACGGCTCGATCCTGTTCACGCGTTGGGAGTACCAGGACAAGAGCGTCTTCTCGGTGCAGAGCCTGTGGACGATCAACCCGGACGGCACGCGGTTGAACCTGTTCTACGGCAACACGATCACGATACCCAACACGCTCTGGCAGGCGCGACCAATCCCCGGCACGGGCAAAGTCGTCTGCACCTTGGCCCCGCATCATCTCAACCTGGTCGGCGCGATTGGCATCCTCGATCACAGTCTGGGTATCGAGAATCCTCAGGCATTGACCAACATCACGCCGGAGATCCCCTATCACGCAACGACCGATCCCAACTGGCAGCCGGGCGATCGACTGTTTTATTGGTCGTACCGCGACCCTTACCCGATCGACAGCGATCTGTTCCTGGTGGCCTATGGCGGGGGCGGCGTCGAGCGTTATCGGATCCATCTGCTCAGCGAACAGGGCGACAAGGTGCAAGTTTGGGAGGACCCGGACATCTCTTGCTTCCACCCGGTGCCGATCGTGCCGCGACGCCATCCGCATCTGGCCGCAGAACATCAGCCGGGCAAACAGGCCTACGGCACTTTCTTGCTGGCCGACGTCTACCAGGGTTTAAGCGGTGTGCCGCGGGGAACGGTCAAATCGTTGCGGGTGATGACCCAGGTTCCCAAGCCGACCAACAACCGCGGGGCGAGGGCCTATTTCCGCGGCCATGACATTGTCGACCCGGTGATCGGAGCCGGCACGTTCTATGTGAAGTACAACCTGGGCACCGTGCCGATCGAAGCGGACGGCTCGGCCCACTTCAAGGCCCCGGCCGGTACCGAACTTTACTTCCAAGCACTCGATGCCGACGGCAAGGAACTCTCGCGAATGGGCTCGTTCACGCAACTGATGCCCGGCGAGAACCAAAGTTGCATCGGTTGCCACGAGTCGCCCTTCATGGCCCCGCCGCATCGCGTGTCGAGCTTGACGGCTGCGGAAAAAGGTCCGGTCGACATTACGCCGCCGCCTTGGGGCGCCGGGCCGGTCGATTTCGTGAGTCAGGTGCAGCCCGTGTTGGATCAGTATTGCATCGAATGCCACGGCGGCGTCGATCCGGACGCCGGCATCGATCTGTCGGGCGATAAGACACGGCACTTCAACATGGCCTACGACAATCTGGTCGGCCTACAGTTCGTGCAGTTCTTCTTCCTCACGCCGCCGCAGGAGGAGACGGGCAGTTTTCTGCCGCTGACAACCGGTTCGCGGGTCAGCCCGGTGGTCAAGCTGATCGAAGAGAAGCATGGCGAGGTGGACGTCGACCCGATCGGCCGCCGAAAACTTTACTCGTGGATCGAGGCCAACGTGCCTTACTACGGCACCTACGAGCACACGCGACCCGGCACGTCCGGCTCGCGCGACGCATGGGCCGGCCCTTGGAGCGGGCAACTGGCCGATATGTTCGACGCCAACTGCTCGATCTGCCACGGCAAGCTCGATCGCGTACACAACCACCACACGACCTGGGTCAACCTGACCCGACCCGAGCTAAGCCGCATACTCAACGCCCCGCTGTCGAAATCGGCCGGCGGGCTGGAGCTTTGCCAGGCGAAAGACGGCAAAAAGGCTTCACGCTTCACCGACAAGTCGAACCCGACCTATCAAGCCATGCTCGCTCTGATCCGCCAAGGCCACGACGAGCTTTACCAGAAGCCGCGGATGGACATGGTCGGCGCCAAGCCGGCAGCCTATCCCCAAGACTTCGGCCACCTCTTCCGCGGCGGCGGGAAGTAGGTCAGGGCCCGAGTGCCATATTCGGGCTGTGTGGCTGCCGCATCAATCCTCATCGATGGCTGCGAACGTCGTCTGAGATTCATGCTACTTGTGAGCGTGAAAGCCGTGCTTTCAAGGGGTTTCGATGGCGGCTCAATTGTTTGACCCTACGGGCTAGCACCATTCCGCTCACAATAATCCGCAGGACTTCTCCACGAACGCGAGGACTTCGTGAAACGGCACGCACTTGAAAACGCCGAACATGGGATGCTTGCGGAGTTTCGCGCGGGTGGTCATGGGTGAAGAGAGACCGCATAGGAACCGGGTCAGTTGGCGCGGCGCGGCCAGCGACGCATGGCCTTCCGCATGGAGTGATTGCACGGATTGCCTCTTGGATTCATCCGGTGCGGAATACGACGCCGGCGGCAAGGGACCCGAAAAAGCACCGTGGCAACCGCTGCAATGGCCGCACGCGCCGCTCGTCTCGCCGAAGTAGTCCATCAGATGCCCGGTCAGGCAACCGTCGTGCTCAGCGAACCGGACCATCCGGCCGACGCGTGTGATGTCTTGTTCCTCACGCCGCTGGAACCGCTCCTCGAGCGACCGGCACAGCCCGTCCAGGTCGGCCGGCATCTGCTCGACACGGTATCCCTGACGCACGCCGCTTGCCTGGACCGTCAAATCGCCCCGTTCTTCCAGGTAGGTCAAAGCGGCAACGATCCGCTGGCGCGTCTCGCCCATCGTGGCGGCTACCTGATCGACTTCCAGGGTGAACCAGGTTTTTCCCTTGCGGGCATGGCGGAAGACGTTGCGCAGGAACTCGGCCCGCGACTGATCGAATTGCCCCAGAATCTCTTGCGATGAGCGAAGCGGCTGGAACTTCAACTGCGAATAGAACGGGCCCGTCGAGCGGAGCACGTTTTCGAGTTCCAAGTAAGTCAGCAGCGTCTTCACCACCAGGATGCGGACATCGTGCCCGGAAGACAGGTCGTACTCCGAAACGTCGAAGGTCGGGCCTTGTCCGAGGACTTCTCTGACCAGCGACCGGACCGCCTCGGCGGTGGGCGTGTCGCCGTAGGTGAAGTTTTGCAGCGTCACCACGTCGTCGGCGCAAGCCAGCAGTTCGCAGGTCGATTCGATCCCGTCGCGGCCCGATCGGCCGATCTCCTGGGCGTAGTTCTCCAGGGCCTTGGGCAAATTGTAATGGTAGACATAGCGGATGTCGGCCTTGTCGATCCCCATCCCGAACGCGATGGTGGCCACCACGATCATGCGATCCGAGGCCATGAACGCATCTTGAATCGCGTTGCGGTCGTCCGATTCCATGCCGGCGTGATACGCCCGGGCGTCGTGGCCTTCGTTCTTAAGCCGCCGGGCCACTTGCTCGGCCGTACGTTGCAACGTGACGTAAACGATCGCGGGTCCCGGGGGCCGCTGGGCGAGTCGGGCCAGCAAGATGTCGTCGCGTCCGGCCGTGTCGCACGGGGTGGTGCGAAGCTGCAGATTCGGCCGGTAGAAACCCGTCTTGATCACGTCCTCGTCGCGGATCTCGAAGCCGGCGGCGATGTCCCGGGCCACTTGCGGCGGCGCCGTGGCCGTTAGCGCCAATACGCAACCAACCCGTAACTCCTTGGCCAGCCGTGCGATCTTCAGGTAGTCCGGGCGGAAATTGTGCCCCCATTCGCTGATGCAATGCGCTTCGTCGACGGCCAACAGCGAGATGGTCTGCCGGCTCAACGATTGCAGGAAGCGTTCGTTCCCCAAGCGTTCGGGTGAAATGTAGAGCAACTTCAACCGGCCGGAACTCAGGTCGGCAAAAACCTGGATCGTCTCTTCCCGATCGAGGCTCGAATCGAGCCGTGCGGCCGGTACGCCGCGAGATTGCAGGAAGTCCAACTGGTCTTTCATCAGCGCGATCAGCGGCGAGATGACCACGGTCAGCCCGTCGAGCAACAGGGCGGGCAATTGATAGCAGAGGCTCTTGCCAGCCCCGGTGGGAAAGATGGCCAAGGCCGATTTCCGCTCGAGCAACCGCGAGACGACCGCCTCTTGGCCCTCGCGATACTCGCTGAAACCGAACACGTCTTTCAACAGGCGACTGGCCTCGGTTAGTTGCGAACTCTCTTGCATTTTGTTACCCGAGTGGTGCGGAAGAGGATAAGAATGCCCTCAGTTTAGCGGCTAGGCCGGGGGAATGCCACCTCTGCGTGGAAAAAGGGCTTTGCCGATCTCCTGCACCTTGGGATCCGATTGAGACGGTTGTGACGGCTGTTGCACGTCGCCGCCGGGCCGTAACGGACATCTGCCGGATTCATAAGCTACAATTTCAACGACGTACAATTATGCTTTTCGGGGCGGTCGCAAGAACCTTCGAAGTCGATCCGCCCGGGGTGGTCTATAGAGACAACATTGAAGTGATGGCCGAACGAAACATCCGTGTCTTGGTGGTCGACGATTCCGTCCTGATCCGGGAGATGATCTGCGATCGTATTTCGCAACAGCCGGGGCTCGAAGTGGCCGGTCGGGCTGCCGACGGAGAGAAAGCCCTGGACATGCTCGATGCGGCCAATCCGGACGTGGTCACGCTCGACATCCAGATGCCGCGACTGGACGGCCTGGCGACCTTGGAAGCGATACTCAAGCGACGACCGCTGCCCGTGATCATGGTCAGTTCGCTGACCCAATCCGGCGCCGATACGACGCTCGAGGCGCTCGATTTGGGGGCGTTGGATTACGTAGCCAAGCCGCAAAATGGCACCGAGACCGAGGCCGTTCTAGGCGACGAGCTCTTGAAGAAGATCAAAGCGGCGGCCGGAATGAACATCCAGCGAATCCTGGAGATCCGGCGAGAGAGAAAGCGTCGCCGTGTCGCGCAGCAAAGCCAGCCGCCGGCGCCGAAGCGAATCTCCGACATTGCGCCGAGCGAACTGAGCGACAAGTGCATCGCAATCGGGATCTCCACCGGCGGCCCGCCCGCATTGGTCAGCTTGTTCGAGACACTTACGCCGCCCATGCCGGCCATCGTTGTCGTTCAGCACATGCCGGCACAGTTCACCAAGTCGTTCGCCTGGCGACTCGATTCGCTCTCGGCCCTGTCGATCAAGGAAGCACACAGCGGCGACCAACTGCGGCCGAACCACGTGCTGATCGCACCCGGCGGAAAACACCTCCAATTGCGCCCCGCCGGAAGCTCGGCCAAGGTCGTACTCCGCAACAGTCCACCGGTCAGCGGACACAGACCATCGGCCGACGTGATGATGAAATCGGCCGCCGAGATCTTTGGCGAGCGGCTCTTAGGAGTGATTATGACAGGCATGGGCCACGACGGCGCTGAAGGGTGTGCGGCGATTCGCAAGGCGGGCGGATACGTCCTCGGGCAAGACGAGGCCAGCTCTGACGTCTATGGGATGAATAAGGTCGCCCACCTCGCCGGCAACGTCGATCGACAGTTCTCGCTCAACGAAGCGACCGGCACGCTCTTGGTACAGATGAAGCGGCTCTGGGCCCACGATCTGGTTTCCGCCGAGTAGCCGACGCTTGCCCAATCGGCGCTCCCCCCAATGGCGGCCACGGCGCCTTGCTGCTGGAACCCGCCAACCATTCTTGGTACGATACATGAGGTGATGGTTTGTCGAACCCGTATTCTCAAGAACGCCCCTCGGCGCAGGCATGGCCCAACCTAAAGTCAATACGTTTCTCGATCTGGTGCGGCGCAGCGGGCTGGTGGAAAAAGACCAGTTCAAGGCAGTCCTGCTGAAGCTGAAAAAGGCGGCGGCCGGTCGACCGATCAAAGACGCGGCCCCGGTTGCCAAGGCCCTGGTTCGCGCCGGATTGTTGACCTCTTGGCAGTGCGACAAGCTCTTGGGCGGCAAGCACAAGGGGTTTTTCCTGGGTAAGTACAAGCTGCTGGACCACCTGGGCACCGGGGGGATGAGCAGCGTCTATCTGGCCGAGCACGTGCTGATGCAGCGTCGCGTGGCCGTCAAAGTGTTGCCCAAGAATCGTGTGCAGGATAGCTCTTATCTGGCCCGATTCCATCGCGAAGCACGAGCGGCCGCCGCGCTGGATCACCGCAACATCGTGCGTGCCTACGATGTCGACAACGACGGCGATATCCATTATCTGGTGATGGAGCACATCGAAGGGCGCGACTTGCAGATCACAGTCAAACAGGACGGACCGCTCGATTTCGCCAAGGCAGCCGATTACATCCGCCAAGCGGCAGAAGGGCTCACCCATGCCCATCATGCCGGGCTAATCCACCGCGACGTCAAACCGGCCAACCTGCTGGTCGATCCGAAAGGCGTGGTCAAAGTCCTCGACCTGGGTCTGGCCCGGTTCGCCGACGAGCAGCGGGCCTCGCTCACGGTGGCCTACGAGGAAAACGTGCTGGGAACTGCCGACTACTTGGCGCCCGAACAGGCGCTCGATAGTCACGGCGTCGACGCGCGGGCCGACATCTACAGCCTCGGGTGTACGTTGTATTACCTGCTGACCGGTCACCCGCCCTTTCCAGAAGGCAGCTTGCCGCAGCGGCTGATGAAACATCAGAAGGAGTCGCCGTCGAGCATCCGAAACGATCGGCCCGACATGCCGGAGGATCTGTTGGCCATTTGCGGCAAGATGATGGCCAAAAAGGCAGACCAGCGCTATCAATCGGCCCAGGAGACGGCCGAGGCACTGGCCGCATGGCTCACTGCGCACGGACACGACATCGACCCGGGCAGCTCCGGACGCCTGGCCACGGTCACGGTCGAAACGATTCCGGCGATTGACACCGGTGGATCCTCGCTCGGGAAAGTAAAGAAAGCCGCTTCCGAAGGACAAACCACCAAGAGTCGCTGGCGGAAGAAGACGCCGTTGCCCGACCAAGAGGCGACAACCGACACGCTCTCCGGTAAGGATCGACCCACGACCGTCGAGAAGCCGGTCTCCACAGCGAAAACCAAGCCTGCCAAG
>CAYYOX010000322.1:0-612 GCA_964473065.1 uncultured Planctomycetaceae bacterium
TTACGTGTCCCCCTGTTGGAGTCGTGTCGAGGCCCGGTCTCGAGCACCACAGGGGGTGTCCGGTCTAGATCTGACAACTCGGGTTCCCTTTCCGAAAATCGTGCGTATTCTGCCGTTTTGGGGGGGGTCGGTAACCCAGTATTGTCGGTCGCAGGCAACACACCTGGGCGGCCGGCCCGCGGCGCCGTTTGCCCCGCGACGAAGCCGTTCGACAATGGCCGCACGGTGCTCCGCAATGACTGCCCGTAGCTCGGGCGTCAGCGCACCTTCCGGCGCCCGAAACCGCAGGCGACCACCATCCAGGAAGAGGGTAATCTGACGTCCGACAAGATCGACCAGCAATTGGTCGAGTGTCATAGGTCCCCCTCCTCCCAGCCGCGGCCGTTGTCTGCCGCGGCCGCTGTTGGTGTTCCGGGATTTACGTCATTTGCGTCATCAGCGTCACGGGAGGGCAACTCGCATCGGTTGGCATCGCTTTGCACTTCGTTTTCGCCTTCCACAGGCCCGGAGACCGGTGCCGACTGTGACGCAAACGAGTCCGATGACGCAAGATCCGCGAGCCGCCGACTCGAACACAGTCGTTGTGACCCCTGGCGCCCGGACTCGACTGCC
>CAYYOX010000322.1:622-7681 GCA_964473065.1 uncultured Planctomycetaceae bacterium
AGCTTGCTTCCGGCGTCTCGTCCGTTGTGCAGCTACGACTTCTGCCGCTAGACGTTGTCCGTAGCGCGTGGCTCCGGCTCTTTAAGGGGTGCACTGGCAATCCCGGACCACCCCCACCGCTCCTCGAGCAGGTCCAGCAGTGGGCGAGCGATCAGGGTCTACTCCAGGGAGAGGTGGTTCGCCGACGCGCGGTTGCTGTTGTAGGCCGCCATGAACGTGCCCTTGGACCAGCCCAGCGCCGACTCGGCAGCGGTGGCCCACAGGGCGAAGTCGGCCATGCGCGGCAGGCCGCTGACCTCGGTCTCCGGCAGATCACGCAGTGCGCCGGCCACGGCATCCAACAGTGCGCCGAAAATGCGAGGACGAACCTCCCGAAACGCCTCGATGAGTTCCGCTTCGGGACGGCGTCGGTCTTCCGGGATGGCCGGCAGCCAGACGATGACGCACCGATCCAAAAGGTCGGACCGCGTGGCGACTTCCTCGATGCTCGTAAGCAAGATCGGCCGCATGGCGTCGAAGATCACTTCGTCCTGGTCCGTGTAGAGTTCCCGGGTCGCGAAGCCGCCCCCGGTACTCAATCGACACAAGGCGTCGGACAACCACGACGGCACGTAGGAGAGATTGTCGAACGCCAGACACCAAGAGTTGTTAGCCGCGATCATCAAGTCCCGGGCATCGCGCGGTTCGGCACGCAATGGTGCTGCGTTGGGATCAACCAGTTCACGAAGCAGACGCCCCGTCGTGCTCTTTCCGCTTCCCTGCTCTGCGAAGAGGGCCAGGACCGGGAATCGAACGTTTGGGCGCAATGCGGTGACGAGCCAGGCTACGACCAGCGTCCACGTGGAATCATCGACGTTGAGAAAACCGCGAAGTTCGTCGACGTGACCGCCGCACTCCGGCTTTGGCAGCGGCAACATCGACCGCGAACGCCGAAATTTGACCGGCGATTCGGCGACCACCTGCCAACCGTTCGCTGTGATCTCGACCACCTCCCACGCGTCGTTGCCGAGATCGATGTAGAGATTGCCCTTGTGCTCAGCAACGCGAACGTGGGCCTCGTGTTCCTGGCCGCCGAAAAGTCCTCTCGCTTCGATCAAATTGATGCCCGCCGACAGCGCATCGTTGCCCAACGCCTTTTGTTGTTCCTCATAGAATTCCTTTGACACAAAACGTTTGAATGTCTGCGAACGTACGGGCCAGTTTTCGTCGTGATCGCCCACGGGGATCGTGGCGAAAGCATCCGTGCTTGGAGTGTGCCAGACCTCCCATTTGGCCGCCATTTCCGCCACAAGGGTGGCCTGCCCCTTTTTCTCGTCTCCCGGACCCGCCGTGGCCTGTTCGTCTGTTTGATCCGCCAACGCAGTAAGCTGGGGGTCGACCAACGGCCTGAGTACATCAACGTCGACTTCGAGCTTGGCCGCCAGCTTCTTGATAAACCGCCCACGCGCGATATCACTATCCGTGTTGATGCGGTCGCGGTGGGAGATTTCCCCACGCTTGGCAATCACGCGTCGTTGCGGTTTGCCGAAGGTCGGCGACACCGTAAGCGTCAGCGGATCGCCCTCGGGCATCTGGACCTCGGCCGAAACGTCACCATCCTCGCCCTCGCTGGATTCACCACCGGCTTCCGATGGATTTGCGTCGGCGATGGCCTGCAGGACCAATTCGCGACCATCGGGCCGCCGCAACACGTCGCGGACATCGTCCCCCTTGGACTCTTTGAACTCGGCCGGGAGTACAGCGATCCGAGTAGATAATGCCACGTTCCGAAGCACTCGAGCCGAATGCCCTGCTCCCTCTTCACCAGCGCGATCACGATCCGGGATCAGGATGACGTCCACATCCTTGAACAGCCGCCCGAACTTCGCCGCCAATCGGCAAGTGTTGAGCCCGCAGGCGAGCAGGCCCAGGCCGTGCAATGCCGCCGCATCCTTTGGCCCCTCGACAACGTGCCACGTTTCATCAGCCCTCGGCAGACGGACTTTGCCGTCCTCCTGCGGGAAAAAGAGACCGGCGGGCTTGCCCTTGGCGAACGTCCCCTTGCCGCCTCGCACCGACATCGACATCGTCGTGCAGGCCGAGCCGTCCGGGCCGTATGCCGGTAGACGCACCGTATACGGCGAGATGACCTTCGCCCCGTATGCCCGTAGCGATTCCGGCGGAACGCCTTTCTGACGGGCAATGGTCTCCGTCGGATCCTGCGGGGCAGACGTTGGCTTGGCCACATCACCGTTGTTGCTCGCGGATGGCTCGAAGATTCCGAGTTCCACCATTACACTCTTCGCCTGCCCACGATCGCCCAACACGGCCTCGGCCACTTGAAGGGGCGACCATTTTCCGCCGCATGAGTAGCACTGGGCCACACCAGTGTGCTGGTGCAAGCGAAATGCGTCGCTCGACTTGCAAGCGATACACGGTCCGGCCAGATCGTGGCCTTCAGGTTTGTCGGTCTGGAGCCCGAGGCGGTTGGCCAGTGCGACACCAACCTCACTATCAGGATTCAATGCTATGCTCACTGCCGCGCCTCCCATTCTTTGCGGCGCGGGCAACCGGCCGCGATCCATTCTCGAAGTTCATCTACCCGCCAAAGCGTTGATCGCCCAATCCGCACAGGCCGAGGAATCCACCCCGCCGCGTCCCATGTCCGCCAGGTCCGCAGTGACTTCCCGCACATAGCAGTGGCCTGCCTGGCGGTGACCAACAGTGTGGCATTCTCCGATCCGCCCGTAGGCTTCTCCCCGAGCAGGCGCATCTGCCGTGTTTCCATAGGATCTTTTTCCTCCGCACGGGAGAGATCGGTCTCTCCGAATCTTCCGTTCGTTCGAGTGTTAGGAGTTCTGCTTGGTGACCGCGCCGCACGGCATGCGGCTACCGCTTGATTCGTCCCCATTTCTCACGGTCAGGACAACCGGCCTCGATCCATTCTTCAATCTCAACCCGCCGCCATCGCGGACGAGCACCGATCCGTAGCGGTTCGGGAACACCTCCGGTCGCGTTTAGGCGGTGAATAGTCCGAGGGCTGGTTGAGAGCAATTCGGCCATATCCGAGACCGAAAGCAGCAGCGAGTAGGGACGTGGGGTCACGTTCATCGGAAAGGCTCCTGTCAAAAACAATACGCGTTCTGAAGGGGTGCGCTGGTCAGGAAGCATCCGCGCTGGTGGGAGCAGGGATTTCTTGCGGCCACACCATAAGTCATTGGCGGAAAAAGACTTATGGCCCAAGAAGTTCCTGGCAGAAGTTGGCGTTTGATGACCGGACTTGGCGCTGGTCGGCGCTGGTCACCAGCGCGGGGCCATCAAGGACTGCGCCCAAAGCGGATGTGACGGGCCTCATCCCGGCAGAGGTGACGCACGACAAACCCGGAGCGGTAAGAATCACCTTCGCTAGTGAATACCTGGGACTTGGGGCAGTTCACCAGTTTCCGCAATTGCCGACCCAGATCCGCCATAGCTGCGGTGAAGGTGCGCAGAGCACGGCGGGCATCGACCTTCAATGCCTCGCTGAATTCTGCCTGGTCCTCAGAAACCGTGCCGGCCTTCATATAACCCAAGGCTGTTATGAGTTCAGCTTTGCCGGCAGAATTTCCTAGCTCCGAGCGAGCAAGACACTCAAGCACCTTCGACCAGCGATCCCCGGTAAGATCCAGCCGAGTACCGTCCCGCAAAAGCACGGAATCCCCAGTCAAGGGGCAAGGAGAGTATGCTAGCAGCGAGCCGTCTTCCTCGATTCCAATGCCGAGGTCTTCCCAACGTTCAACAGAAAGGACATAGCTGCCCCCCTGGTCGTCGTGCGTGCTGGCCTCTTGCGAGTTGTACTCCCGATTGGCAGCGTCCGAATCGCGTTGAGGCCCACTGCGTTTGGCAGCCTTCTCGGCGCACTCACGACTCCCCGGGATATTGTCTTTCATACCGCCCATTCGGTCGGAATGTCCGTTGCTCGCTACCTCGGTCGGCGCCAAACCTGCGGCAGAATTCTCCAGCGCCCGGGCAATAAGAGACTCAGCCGCAGCCTTTATCGACTTAAGTTGGCCACCGCCCATTTCTTCTTCCATGATGGCCCGGGCACACTTCGACCTATTGGGAGGATTCGGCTCCGATGCGAGATAGACGTGATACAGGAAGAAGCAGCCATCCACTTTAAGGCGTTCGCCATCGTGCTCGATTCTGCGGCACTCATGCGATAAGTCTTTGAATGCGGCTTTGACGCGAATCCCAAAGATACCCTCCCGGATTCCTCGCTCCACGGCGCGGCGCAGCTTCACTACTTGAGCCAAGGACAACACGTCGGCGGCGGGACGCCGCAGCTCCCAGATCGCGAGCTTTGCTCCAGAGATTTCCGGCCCAACCGCTCTTCTTGGTTGGCTTCGGTAGCGGCTGTATGCCTTGTCCAGCACCCGCCGGAAAGCACTCCCCTGGGCGCACTGCTCCTCGACGAAGACCACGCGCCGCTGCAACTCGGCCTCCCAAGCCGGAACGCGGCGGAACTCATCGACAAACCTCTCGATCGCCGCGCATACATCGGACGAGTTGGAGAATCGAAGGTTGCGACTGTATTGGTTCATGCTGTCGCGGAGTATCTCGGCCAATCGCTGATAGGCCACAAGCAGCGTGTGGGAAAGGACGTTTCCGTTGGCGAATCCATCCCCGACGCGGGCGGGATGGTAGCCGTCCCTTTGTAACTTGCTACTTGGGTCAGCCCTTCGTGCCTCCCCACCATCACCGGCCGCAGTTTGTACCGGTGAATTCTGGGCCAGGATCTCGATAGTCCGCATCGAAGCCGTGAACAGGTCACCCGGCACTCGTTTCAGTAGGTACTCTTGGCTATCATCGAACTCGACGAAGTCCATTCGGCAAAGGGTTTCCAGCCATCGGTGTTCCGGCTTTGGCTCCAAGGGGAAATCGAGCCCCGGAGACGGAGTGGGTAGCATCTCGAAATGCCCGGCGGCCAAGCCGACAAGCCGCTCAAACTCAACTCTACCAGCTTCAAGGTGTCGAAACTGCTCTTGCAGATCGTCCGACATTTCGCCTCCGTCGAAATACGCGCCCTCCCAGAGTTTACCGTCGATTCGGAGCCACAGGGTTGACAGCGGGGAGAATGGCGCACCCGGCTGTCTGTGCAAAAGGGCACGCCACTGGTGGTTTGGCAAGCCGAGGTGGTAATCGCCGTTTCCGGCCGGCACGTTGGGCCACCGCTGCCGTTCATTTAACCATTCCAACTCACTACGGTCAGTCGCAGCAGTAAAGTACAGATAAGGAAACTGCTCGCTGGCGTCGAGAAATTGCCCGTGCAACCGACAGAGACGCTCATCTTGGAGGCGGGCCATGACCCTACCTTTCTGCATTCGTCGAACCCGCCAGGTGCGTCGGAGACGGGAACAGCCTGGCGGCAATTACTCTGAAAGTGGTCAACGAACTCGGCGCGTTAAGAGGTACACTGAAGCGCTGGCCACCACCGACGTCGGTCCGGCTCGGGCGTGGGCGATTCCTGCGGCCCTACGTTGTTTGCTGGCAAGATGTTATCATCTACCGAGTTACCTTCGCCAGGCCCCCGCCATAACGAGGGGGTTGGGGGTGCGTTTGGTTTCAGGTTGCTTGAGTATGGGTCAAAATCAGCGAGAACTCCCAATCGGGCGGCGCGGCAATATGTCCGTGAAGGCCACACCGCTCGTACCCGCCTTTGCCTATCGCCGAAAGATGCCTCGCATTTGCGCAAGTACACCAGCGGTAAATGCATGACGGCGCTCCGTCCGGTGAGGCTAGTGAGATGGCGGCCTTCTTGAAGCGGCTGGCCAACGCTTGATCCTCGCCGGATTGCATGGCCAAGTAGCCACCGACGGGCTTACCCGCGAGCTTCGTTCAAGGCGGCCAGAATAGCGTGGACGATTCGATTCGTGCCGAACTCCGCAGCAGCGGCGATGTGGACGGCCTGGCGTTCCATGTCCTGGGCCTAGCGAACGGCGTCGAGGTACGCTGCAAGTGTAGCCTCGTCGTCTTCGTTGCCGACGCATTGCTTTCCCGGCGGCAGGCGGTCCACGATCAGGCCCGTGATGCCGTAGCGGACAAAGGAGGCACCGGTGCGGACGCCAATCGTAAGGCAGTCTACCAGGAGGATTTCTTCGGGGGCCAGCCGGCCGTGGTCGTCGTCGGCCAGTTGGGCACAAGCCCGGGAGTGGCGGGCGGCCTCGTACCGTTCCTCTCGGCGGTAGCGGCCGTAGTGGATTTGGATGTGGAGCGGGAATTACTCGCTCAACTTCGTACGCGCCATCTTCCTCCGACCGACCGTCTTCTGGCATTTGCGTCATTTGCGTCACCTCCGTCACGAGTAGCTCCGTCCGATGCAAATCGATGCAGATCGATGCAATTGAGCCGAGCGTGGATGACGCAAATCCCACTGCAATGACGCAAGGGCCGCGGGGAATGACGTAAGACTCCGCCCATTCCCTCAAAATGACGCAAAACTCCGGACTGTCTTCACGGAGGGGATCCTTCGCGAGGGAGTTCGTAGACACGCCGAGTAGCTGACGATTCTCAGGGCCTGTCTGAGAGGGCTATTTCTTCTCGGGGCTAGCTGAGCAGTTCTTGGGATCTTGGGACCGGGTGCAATAAACGCTGTTGTTCCGTGCGGCTTAGAGGGTTAGAATAGCAGGGCCTTACGGGAAGAGGGGCAAACGAAAAAGTGTAACATAATGGGCTGGGATCGAGATAGATACTACACTCGCTCGGTACGAATCAACGCTCGCGTCGTGCGTGAATATGTTGGCTGTGGCAGGGTTGGCGAGCTGGCGGCCAAGGTAGATGCGGCGAAGCGAGCCGAACGCAGGGCCGAAGCAGAGATGATCCGAAGAGTACAGGCCAAATGGCGAGACTTGGACGATCAGTTGGCAGCCCTGAACCAACTAGCCGACCTGATGTCGCGAGCCGCTCTGGTGTCGGCAGGCTATCATCAACACCATCGAGCGGAATGGAGACGCAGGCGTGTTACCCAAGCAAACAAATGAGTACGAGCTGCCTAGTTCTCCGGAAGAGCTGGGGGGGCTCATCGAGCGAGCTCAGAGCGGC